>JAJPZD010000040.1:446-3390 GCA_021204605.1 Prevotella sp. | reverse complement strand
GAATATTTGGCACTTTCATTTTCCCCTTGTTATACATATGTGTTTTTAAATACATTGAAGCGACTATGAAATATGTTCCGCCATACCTATCGCTTTTTTGCTCTTTCGTCATTACAAGTGCAATGCTAAGCAGTGCTTTCACAACAACGTTCTTGTCCCACGGACTAATCTTGCTGATAATTCTTATTCATTTCATACCGAAAGAGGACAAAAGCTTGAATACCAGATTTGCCATTAATTAAATTTTCCTTAAAGATATAATGCAGCATTTATAGCATGACTGTACTATAGATGAGTCTAACAAATTTCATTGTCAAACCATATACGGCAATCTCCGAATCCGAGAATTGGCTTAAGACGTACGGCATTTTAGCGACAGTCAATTTCGCAATCGTGCTTGTAGGATATGAGCTTTTCTCGGCCTTGATTTCTCCTTTTACACTTCCTCCTCACCAGACTCAATTTTTTACAATCCCGTTTCGTGGCGTATGCCTGGTGCTTTCCCTAATTGTTCTCTTTGCAAAGGGAATAGGAAAACCGCGAAAAATCAAATGGTCGCCTGCAACGGCTTTGTTGGCGGCTTATTGGATAATTCTAATAATCAGATTAATTCAAGATTTCTATTTTTCGCCTGGATTGCAGATTGAAAGCGCATCAAGAAACAAAACCCTGCTTTTCATCTTTGGCGTGACCCTGCCTCAAATCCTGTCAGTGATACGTTCTTACAAAAGCATAAATTACAATTTGTTGTTCAAGATATGCCTATGGATGGTTATTGTCGCAATCGGCATAAATTTGATGCTCAATCCCAAAATATTCGACTTTTCTTATATATACAGGATAGGCGGCGGATCTGCATTATATCCAATAAAATTCGGCTATTTGGGGTTAACGCTCATGCTTTTGTCGACATGGCTGCTCATGAGCAAACAATGGAACAAGCCAGTAGCTTGGCTGTTAATAATAGTTGGATTTTTCATCATGTTGAGAAGCGGCAGCCGTGGACCTTTGGTTGCAACTTTTGTCCTCTTCATACTGATATTCGCATTTCGTTTTAAAAAAATCTGGGTCTCCATTTTAATTATTCTTTTTGCCGCCGTTGTCTTGGCATTGTTTTACAAAGAAATACTGCATATTATAAAAGCGATATCTCCGGCAATGTTCCAAAGGATATTTGACCCGATAATCCAAACGAATCGCAACGATGTTTACTCCAACGCTTTGCAAACAATACTTCACAACCCCTTTGGAAAACATTTCACAGAATACTTTTACATAGACTCCTTAGGCCTGTACAGGGTATTTTATGCGCACAACGCCATTTTGGATGC
Organism: Prevotella sp.; assembly: GCA_021204605.1. Classification (GTDB taxonomy): domain Bacteria; phylum Bacteroidota; class Bacteroidia; order Bacteroidales; family Bacteroidaceae; genus Prevotella. The sequence goes on along the minus strand of JAJPZD010000040.1, from coordinate 2,059 downwards.
CGGCATCGTTGGGGGATATCTTGGCATGGCTGCAATGGCGTATTTATATTTCGTAACACTAAAGAACTTTCATAAACACATTCAGACCAAAAGCGAATACGCCTGGCTAATGTTCTTGATAATGATGAAGTTTATGACTTGTTTATTCAGTTTCGCTTTTTGGCAATTCCCAATGATATCTATTGGAGTTGTACTATCGACCCTCCTGCCAACACCTGAAAAAAATTCACCTTAAAAACCAATAAGGTCAAAAAAACACAGAACATCATGGGTAAAAAACTATGAATAATGTGAATGAATGTGCATTACAGGGAAGAGATTTTCAAAACCATTGACTCCACATTCGATTGCGACTGGTACATAAATAAAAACATTGAATATGGAAACCGAAAAAATGTAAAATCTTTTGACACTAGGATATTGCGCAATGTGACAGAAGCGAAAAATTCGACATTCATCAAGCTTCCATATTACTGGGAAAAGGGCATGATACATAATTTGTTCAATAAAAAATATGACACTTACCTTATTGATGGATACGTGAATTGCGCAAGCTTGTGGATATTCCTTTTTTTGTCAAAATTCTTCCCAAAGAAAAAGGTAAATCTATGGTCGTTGGCGTGGACGGGAAAGGAGAATTGGCTTGAGCGAAAATTAAAAAAACTTTACTTCGGCTTAGCTGACGTGACTTTTGTCTATTCCGACAAAGCCCGCAACTTAATGATACGAGAAGGAATCGAGGCGAAAAAGCTATTTGCAATCCACAACTCATTGGCTTATAGCAAACAGATAGAACAAAGGAATACCATAAGCCCTTCCGATATATATAAACGTCATTTCAACAACAACGACAAAACGATAATTCTGATAGGCAGACTTGTTGAGAGAAAACGATTAGACATTATCCTTCGTGCAATGCATTTGCTTAAAGGAAAAGGGGAAAGTTTTAATGTAGTTTTCATTGGCAACGGGGAAATGAAGCCAAAATTGGAAAAGCTATGCAAAGATTTGGAACTGACTTCAAATGTATGGTTTTACGGAGCTTGCTATGATGAGAAAACAAATGCCGAATTAATCTATAACGCCGACATTTGCATATCGCCAATTGTAGGTCTCACTGCCATTCATGCCATGATGTTTGGCACACCCGTGATAACTCGCAGCAACAATTACTACAATGGACCTGAAGCGGAAACGGTAAAAGACGGGGTTACCGGCATGTTCATTGAGCATATGCATGACTATGACTTGACAAATGCTATATCGCAATGGTTTCAAATTCATGAAAACGACAGGGAAACAATCAGAAAAAATTGCTACAAAGAAATAGACCTTAATTGGAATCCGCAATTTCAGATTGAAGTGTTGAAAAGCCATATTTGTTGGGGCGATTCAGGCAATTGAAAATTTCCCCATAACTGCGTTCGCAAATATAAATGCCGCATGCTAAATATGCAGCTTCACCACCGCTCAACTAAACAGGATCTTTTAATTTACAATATCTCAAAAAATATTATGCAAAACATCAAAATTGCAGTCATCGGACTTGGCTACGTAGGACTTCCATTAGCCCGATTATTTTCGACAAAATATGAAACGATAGGTTTCGACAT
>JAJPZD010000040.1:0-436 GCA_021204605.1 Prevotella sp. | reverse complement strand
GGCTCGTAGATGTGTATAAGATACTGGTTTTCGACATCAACCAGTCGCGTGTTGAAACGTTGATGAACGGCCGCGACTCGACTTTAGAAATTCCTGATGAATTGCTGAAAGAAGCGATTCACAAAAACGGCTTTATCTGTACTTCAGATATAGACATTATACGCAATTGCAATTTCTATGTCGTTGCCGTCCCGACGCCTGTGGATAAAAACAACCACCCGGATCTGACCCCTTTATTGGGAGCATCCGAAATCGTAGGAAAAGTAATTTCAAAGGGCGACATAGTGGTATATGAATCAACCGTTTACCCTGGCGTAACAGAAGAAGAGTGCTTGCCTGTTGTGGAAAAGACAAGCGGGCTGAAATTCAACGAGGATTTCTTCGCTGGCTATTCTCCTGAACGCATTAATCCCGGCGACAAGGTACACACTGTGGA
>JAJPZD010000300.1 GCA_021204605.1 Prevotella sp. | reverse complement strand
AGGGGAGCACGTAGCTCACCCCATCCTTACTTAATATACTTTCTTTGCTCATGGATTTACCACTTATTTATACAATGCACCGAAGTTTGCGCATGCTCTGAAATCAGCACCCTCCTTATCCATTCCAAATGCATTCCATGCTGACGGACGGAATATCTTGTCCTCGTCAACATTGTGCATGCAAACTGGTATGCGGAGTATTGATGCTAACGTGATGAGGTCTGCTCCTATATGGCCATGACTTATAGCTCCGTGGTTGGCTCCCCAGTTGTTCATCACTGAATACACATCCTTAAATGCCGGTTTGTCACAGAGACGTGGAACAAACCATGTCGTTGGCCACGTCGGGTCGGTGCGCTTGTTTATTATTGCGAATATCTCCGGGTCAATGTCAACGGTCCAGCCCTCTGCCAACTGCAATACAGGGCCAAGTCCTTTTACGATGTTCAAGCGTGCCATAGTTACTGGCATTCCTCCCTTTGAAAGGAAATTAGATGAAAAACCGCCTCCTCGGAAATAGTCTCTACATGCTGGATACCATGTTGTCGCTGCAAGACATGATTCCATATCTTTCTCTGTCATTTCCCAGTGAACTTTCATCGTTGGGTCGCCTTCTGCGTCAACGCTCTGCCCCGTTCCGTCAAGAGTAGTAGATCCTGAATTGATAAGGTGGATAATACCGCCTGCTGCCCTGCCTGTTAGTTCTTTTCCCGTTACCCGCTTTACAGCTTCTGGACTCCAGTAACTCCTTACGTCAGAGAATATTGCGCCCTTATTGGTAAGTAAATGTTCAAACAGCATAGTCAGTCCGTTGCAGGTATCATTCTCCGTTGCGAATACGTATGGCTCACGGATACCGTTCCAGTCGAACGACGTATTGAGCAACGCCTCTGAAAAATCTCCATTTGGCTTGAAGTCTGTCCATTGCCTTTGCCCCTGAAAACCTCCTGCTATGGCATTATGACCAAGTGCCTCCTCCTTGAAACCAGCCTCCAACAGCTTTGGATTACCTGTCATAAGATCCCTGAAAATCATAGTCATCTTCGTAACAAACTCCCAGTCGGAATCTTTACCTGCACGGTTTTTCTTCTTCACTTCTCTGTTGCCTATGTCCTCGCCTTCGTTAGGAACACAATATTTCTTTACCCATGTCAGAGCCTTTGCGTATTCTTCCTTGTCATAAATTTCTTCCTCTATACGGCGGAGTATCTCTGTCATATCGACTTGTTCCGCACGTATTCCGAGATATTCCTGCATGAAGTCGGCATTTGCGATACTTCCAGCAATTCCCATGGCTACATTTCCTATTGAGAGATACGACTTTCCTCTCATCGTTGCCACTGCTTGTGCGGCTCTTGCCCAACGCAATATCTTTTCAGCAACATCTTCTGGGATAGTATTATCCTCAAGGTCTTGCACGTCATGACCGTATATTCCGAATGCTGGCAGACCTTTCTGTGCATGTGCTGCAAGTACTGCTGCTAAATAAACGGCACCAGGTCGTTCCGTTCCGTTAAAGCCCCATACGGCTTTTGGATAATATGGATTCATATCCATCGTCTCTGAACCATAACACCAGCATGACGTAACGGAAATTGTTGATCCTACTCCACTCTTTTCAAATTTCTCTGCACATTGTGCGGCTTCGGCAACTCGCCCTATCGTGCCGTCTGCTATGACGCACTCAACGGGTGAACCGTCTCCATTCCTCACATTACCAGAGATGAGTTCTGCAACAGCTTTTGCAAGCAACATTGTCTTTTCCTCAAGACTCTCACGAATACCGCCCTGTCTTCCGTCGATAATCGGACGGACACCGATTTTTGGATAACTTTTCATATCATTAAGTTTTATGGTTATTTTATTCATATTATGTTTGTTCTCATTATCGAAACATTCTATCTTTTTGTCTTAATAAGGTCAAACAGATATGTCAGCTTGACGATGATATTGCTGAAATTCGACTTACCGAAATAGTCCTTCTTCGAATCACCGAATATGTTTCCCAATCCGTAGTAATAACGGGCCTCCAACTGGAAATGTCCTACTTTCGGATGAGAGTATTCCAAGCCAAAACCTGCCGCAATACCATAGTCGAACTTGTTCTCCACCGCCATAGTGTCCTGTGCGACAGTGTTGTTCACACGGTCAACAGAATTGCGCTGCTCCACGTCAAAGTTAGTGCTTGTTGTCTCCCCAATGTTGAAACCCAACTGCGGCCCTGCCTGGAAGAAAAACTGAAAGCCTTTCTGTTCTCTTCCCCACCCTAAGTGGGCGAAAATCGGTATCTGCACGTATGTCATCTTACGACTGTAGCTTTCAGCAAGTCCCGTAACAGTGTTTATCACAGGAGCATCATTTATGTCAAGTATCTTCTCTTGCCAACCCACCTGAGCATAGTTTATCTCCGCCTGTACCGCACAAATGGTACTGAAATATTTCTCGCACACATAGCGGAAAGACACTCCACCAGTTACACCTCCCAACTGCGACTGGTTCACTTTCGGCGAGAAGCCCACACTGCTCAATACATAACCACCGTTAACTCCTATGCTCAAGTCATTACGATACAACCCTATCTGTGCCTTTACAGTCACTGACAGCATTGCAAACGTCAAGAAGATAATTAGCTTACGCATCTTTTAATAACTGATGATTGATAAGGAAGAGTCCTTGTTGTAATGCACAAACATGAAACCTATATTCTGATAGCCACCATTAGAGCCCACTTTCATAAAATGCATTGGCGACTGCATGGCATTCTTGTCAGCCTCCTTTCCCGTGAAATTCTTACCATCCTTGTACAAGCTGCGAAGGAAGAACATTCCGTGATCGTAACCTGTAATGGCGAATCGAGGCAGATAGTTCATCATATCGCTCTTGAACCACTTGCGGTATTTGTCCTCCAGTATCTTAACCTTGCCTGATACGGGATTGTAATAAGAACCGGTAGGAATGTATGTGTCATACTTGAAGAATTTATCCTTATCGTCTTTCTCATACATCAGCCACTCGGTATATCCAAACAGCGATATCGATATCGAGGGATTTGCATCAACCAGTCCATCGAGCCTGGCTATGACCTTTGTCAGTTCCGGTGAACGCCCTGTGTTCAATACCACCATATTGGGCTTTATCGCACTGAACGCCCTTGCGAATACCTCTGGACTTGAGCCAAGGTTTGTAACTTTGCACATGATATTCCGTTCCTCTAATTTCTTGCGCAGGTTAAAGGTAAACACACCCTTGTCACTTGTCTTGTCGTTGCAGTCAATCACCACAATATTATAATCGCTGAAACGATACACGAAATGACTTATCACCTCATCAAAGAAGATGTCAGGCTTCTGATATACCTGGAATATATTCTGGTTGGAAAGGATATCATTACCGTTTATTGAAAAAGGTATTATTAGCTTGGTGTCGCTGTTCTTCAAATAACTTGTCAGTGATTTCATCTGTTTTGTATATAGAGGTCCGAATATAGCATCGCAACTTGACAGATTGCTCTGTGCCAATATGTTGTCGATATTAACGTCTATCGGGGTGTTGTATGCGTTGACTTCAATGGAAATACCTTCCTTTTTCAAGTCCTCGCACGCCAAAAGCAGTCCTCTGTAATATTCCACCATGCGCCTGCCGTCTCCATCGTTATTATGAAGCGGCAACACCACACCCACCTTTAACGTTTTCGCAGAATAGGCCGATTGTTGTCCTACCGATGAATTGCCCGTTGTGTTTCCCGAAGGATATGGTATATAGATATTGTCTCCCTTTTTCAACTCATAGCCAGGAGCCCTCATCTCCGGGTTGGCATTCATCAGTTCATCTATCGTTATACCGTAAGTTCTGGATATTCCATAAATGGTCTCGCCAGCCGCTACTGTATGTATCTCTATCACATTTTTATCCTGTGCCATTGCACCAAGACAAAAGAATGTCGCTAATATAATAAGGAAATATCTTAAATCGTGCCTCATGTCATGTATTTAATTTTCTGCAAAAATACAAAAAAAGCGTGGCTTAATCAACTTTATTACTTAATTTTGCAAAATATATATTTCAATAAATGATGAGAATAACATTTTTATTTGCCATAACAGCCTTATTGCTGAATATATGCAATGTCATGGCCCATACGAATGACGAATACCCTACAATCAATCCGACTGCCACTTTCACTACAGAGGATGGGGAAGAGGAAAACAACAACATGTCTGGGGATGCTCCTCTCACCGGCGTTTTCCGTGCCAATCCTGAGAACGTAGGTATTTATAATGCTTACTACGAATGGCGGTTCACATTAGAAGGTGAAAGCTCCCCTTATCTTATCCGATATGAGGAAGATACAGAATACACTTTTACCACTGCCGGCACTCACAACATCGTTCTCTATGCCACATTCGTGAACGGCAATGACACCATCGCTTATAACGAGGAATACTGGGACGAGATCGGACCGATTACCGTTACTATCAGTGAAAGTAAATTAGAGATGCCCAATGCTTTCTCGCCCAACGGAGACGGGATAAACGATATTTACAAGGCTAAAGACGGTTACCAGTCTATCGTCGAGTTCCATGCTTATATTTTCAACCGCTGGGGGCAGAAAATATACGAGTGGGATGACCCGTCAGGCGGCTGGGATGGGACATATAACGGCAAGGACGTGAAACAGGGCGTTTATTATGTCCTCGTCAAGGCTAAAGGTGCTGATGGCAGGACATTCAACATCAAGAGAGACGTGAACCTCCTGCGTGGCTATACCGAAGAATCTGAAACAATAATCGAATAAACTTCTGCATGGACCGGGAAGACAAGAAGATAAATGTCTGGGGCGCGCGCGTGCATAACCTTAAGAATATCGACGTGGAGATACCGCGTAACAGCCTTACTGTTATCACAGGCCTAAGCGGCTCTGGAAAGTCTTCCCTCGCCTTTGACACGATATATGCCGAAGGACAACGACGTTATATCGAGACATTCTCTGCTTACGCCCGCAACTTTCTCGGAAACATGGAGCGACCTGATGTTGATAAGATTACGGGGCTCAGTCCGGTTATCAGCATCGAGCAGAAGACAACCAACAAAAATCCACGCTCCACCGTCGGCACCATAACGGAAATTTACGACTACCTGCGCCTTCTGTACGCCCGCGCCGGTACTGCATACAGTTATATGACTGGCGAGAAAATGGTGAAATACACAGAAGAGAATGTCCTTGACATGATCCATGCACGCTATACAGGAAAACCCATCCTTATCCTCGCTCCATTGGTACGCAACCGCAAAGGACACTACCGTGAGCTGTTTGAGAGTATGCGCCGCAAGGGTTATCTCTACATGAGAATTGACGGTGACGTAGTTGAGATAACACGCGGCATGAAGACCGATCGCTACAAAAACCACAACATAGAAGTCGTTATCGACAAGTTGCAGGTTCAGGACAAGGACGATGAGCGACTGAAAAAAAGTGTCGCAGAGGCTATGAGACAAGGCGACGGCCTACTGATGATAATGGAAAAAGACACCAATGAGGCAAAGTATTTCAGTAAGCGTCTGATGTGCCCCACCACCGGCATTTCCTACGGAGACCCGGCTCCCAACAAGTTCTCCTTCAATTCACCCGAAGGGGCTTGTCCTAAATGTAAGGGACTGGGGGTAATCAACCAGATCGACCTTTCCAAGGTGATGCCCGACACAGCTCTGTCCCTCCGCCAGGGTGGTATCCTTCCTTTGGGAAAATACAAGAACCAGATGATCTTTTGGCAGATAGAGGCTATATTGGAAAAGTTTGATTGCGACCTCGACACTCCAATAAAATATATTCCAGAGGATGCCATTAACGAAATTCTTAATGGGTCATTAGAAAGTGCAAGGATTAAAAAAGAACTTATCCACACATCAAGTGACTATTTTGTTGACTTCGATGGTGTGTTGAAATATCTTCAGACTGTTATAGAGAATGATGACAGTACGAGCGGACAGAAATGGGCTGACCAGTTCCTGTCTGTCTGCCAATGTCCGGAATGTCACGGCATGCGCCTCAACAGAGAATCTCTTTCATACAAAATTTGGGACAAAAACATATCGGAAGTGTCAAGATTGGATGTCGCCGAGCTAAAAGATTGGTTTACCGAAGCGGAAACACATCTTGATAAACGACAGAGAAGGATTGCCTCTGAAATAGTCAAGGAAATAATGACGCGCATCAACTTCTTGTTTAACGTGGGGCTCGACTATCTGTCATTGGACCGCCAGTCGGCATCGCTTTCTGGTGGTGAAAGTCAGAGAATACGTCTCGCCACACAAATCGGCTCCCGTCTCGTCAATGTCCTTTACATCCTCGACGAACCAAGCATCGGCCTCCACCAAAGAGACAACAACCGACTTATCCAATCGTTGAAGGAATTGCGTGACATCGGCAACACCGTGATTGTGGTGGAACACGACAGAGATATGATGGTTAACGCCGACTATATCGTTGACATCGGTCCATCTGCCGGCCGTAACGGTGGTGAGGTGGTGTTCCAAGGGACACCAGATAAGATGCTCAAAGAGCATACCTTGACAAGCATGTATCTCAATGGGGAAAAGAAAATCGAGCTTCCTGCAGAACGGCGCAAGGGCAACGGAAAATTTATTTCCATTCATGGCGCGACAGGAAATAATCTAAAGCACGTGGACGTGGAGATCCCACTTGGCAAACTTGTAGTCGTGACCGGTGTAAGCGGCAGCGGCAAATCGAGCCTCATAAACGAAACTCTACAACCTATTCTTAGTCAACATTTCTACCGCTCTTTAAAGAAGCCTCTGCCTTACGAGAGTTTTGAGGGCATCGAGTTCATCGACAAAGTGGTGAACGTTGACCAAAGTCCTATTGGACGCACTCCACGCTCCAACCCCGCCACTTACACAGGTGTATTCAGCGACATCCGCTCCCTCTTCGTAAATCTGCCCGAAGCCAAGATACGGGGATACAAGCCGGGACGTTTCTCCTTCAATGTCAAGGGCGGCCGTTGCGAGGCTTGTGGCGGCAACGGTTACAAGACGATAGAGATGAAGTTCTTGCCCGACATCATGGTGCCTTGCGAGGTGTGCCACGGTAAGCGCTACAACCGTGAGACCCTCGAAGTGAGATACAAGGGCAAGAGCATATCCGATGTTCTCGACATGACTATCGACCAGGCGGTGGATTTTTTCGAGAATGTGCCTGATATTCTGCGCAAGATAAGGACAATACAAGATGTGGGCCTTGGGTACATAAAACTCGGCCAACCATCCACTACACTAAGTGGAGGTGAGAGTCAACGCGTGAAACTCGCCACTGAACTCAGCAAGCGCGACACAGGCAAGACTCTATATATCCTTGACGAGCCTACTACAGGTCTTCACTTTGAGGACATACGCATACTGACTAATGTGCTCGACCGTATTGTAAACCGTGGCAACACAGTGATAATCATCGAGCATAATTTAGATGTCATAAAACTTGCCGACCACATAATCGACATGGGACCTGATGGCGGGCGCAACGGTGGCAGAATATTGTCAACTGGTACACCAGAACAAATTGCTGAATGTTCTATCGGATACACGCCTAAATACATCAAAGAGGAATTGGATAGATGCAGAATGGCATGACTTTTATCGGGAATGCCTGTAAATATCTGACAATAAGTAATTAATACATATAATATTAAAACATATCTTAATGAGAATTATAGCACTCATACTTTTATCCATTTTCGTAAACGCAACCGCTTTCCCGCAGTTTTACGACGATGACGTAAAAGGTATCATCCCATTGGCTGACGGCCTTGAGTATAAAGTTGAGCTGCAGTCAACTTTTTCACATGGGCTAACTCCTCTATGGCTGAACGCCAACCGCTATGGCCTTAGCTCGTTGGAAAATTCCAATGGCTATTTAAGAGCCAGTATTATCCGCCCTCTACGTACCGACTCCGTGCGACGCTGGGGTATCGGATATGGTGTTGACCTCGCAGTACCGTATAATTTCACCAGCAACTTTGTAGTGCAGCAGGCTTTCGTCGAGGGGCGTTGGCTCCACGGATCTTTGACAGTAGGAAGCAAGGAGTACCCAATGGAACTAAAAAACAACCGACTTAGCAGCGGCTCACAGACTCTTGGCATCAATGCCCGTCCTGTCCCACAAGTCAGGATCGCCCTGCCCGACTACTGGGTGCTGCCTTTTGGACACGACTGGCTGCGCCTTAAAGGACATATTGCATACGGTATGATGACCGACCAAAACTGGCAACACGACTTCACCGACAAACAAAGTAAATATGCCGACAAGGTATTATACCACAGCAAGGCCATTTACCTCAAAATCGGAAATGAGGACAGATTCTATCCCTTCTCCATTGAATTAGGTCTTGAGGCTGCTTGTACTTTCGGGGGGACGGCTTACACCCCTGATGACGAAGGTAACCTGCAGGCCGTGAAAGGGGACACGGGAATAAAGGCTTATCTGAACGCCCTCATCTTTGGTGGCTTCGACAAAGGGGAGACAATATATAAAAATGTAGAGGGCAACCAGTTGGGAAGTTGGCTTATCCGACTGAATTGGGACGAGGAATTCTGGCGTTTCAGTATTTATATGGACAAGTATTTCGAGGACCAATCCGCTATGTTCCAGTTGGACTACGACGGCTATGGCAGTGGCGAGGAGTGGAACTCTAAAAAGAAGATGCGTTTCTTGCTTTATGACTTCAAGGATATGATGCTTGGAGCGGAACTGAACCTGAAAAACCCAAAGTGGGTAAACGATGTGGTATTCGAGTATATCTTCACCAAATACCAGAGTGGACCGATATACCACGACCATACATCTGGTATCTCCGACCACATCGGCGGCAGGGATAATTTCTATAATCATGGCATATACACCGGCTGGCAGCATTGGGGCCAGGTAATCGGCAATCCGCTATACCGCTCTCCTATTTACAACACCGATGGTACTATATCTGTAGAGGACAACCGTTTTATGGCCTTCCATATCGGTATAGACGGTAACCCAACGGATAATTTCACGTACCGCGTGTTGGCATCTTATCAGGATGGTTTAGGAACGTATGACAATCCATACGACAAGAAACACCATAATGTCAGTTTCCTCGTTGAGGGCAAATATTCTTTCTCCAATAAGCTGCTGCATGGTTGGAGCGTGAAAGGGGGTTATGGTATGGACTTCGGAAAAATACTCGGTAATAATTTAGGATTTCAGATAACTATTGCCAAAGTAGGACATTTCTGATAAAGATAAGTAAAAAATTTCATAGAAAAAATTAAAAGAAACATTTATGAAAAGCAATAAAACAAAATACACAATCTCTTGTATATTCACCATTTCTGCCGTTCTGTTTTGCGCAATATCTCATTCATGTGGATTAATAGAAACTTCGGGCAACAAAAAACTCGATGGTCAGTGGCAACTCACTGCCATCGACACCTTGTCCACAGAGGGCACGACAAACATGAGCGAGGAGAAAATATATTGGTTAGTGGAAAACAATTTGTTGGAACTTGAGGACTTGACAGGCAGAAACCAAAACATACTGTGCCGCTTTGAGCATACCACAAGCGCCTTACGCTTGTATGACCCTTACTTTTATGACCGCGACAATGGGGATTCCCCAATCGATGACGTGCAATTGCTTTATCCCTTCGGTGTCGAGGACCTTGAAACTATTTACACGATAGAAATTCTTAAAGGCTCCAAAATGGTTCTCAGTACCTCCACCCGGCGCCTCCACTTCCGCAAGATATAATCTCCTCCAACAAGAATCACGAAATTTACTGTAAGCAAAATCACAAACAATAACGCAAGCAACAACTAACTCTTAACTCGTAAAATTTTATCCGAACATTTTACATTAGTTCTCTTTAAATCCTACAACGTTTGTTATATCGTTGTCGAGATAGAACGTTTGTTTTAGTGTGTCTTTCCCGATGTATATCATGGCTTTTGTATATACCAATTTCCCCTTTCTTTTGTTGATTCCGTAGTTAATGTTCTTTTTGAAAGCTTTGTTTCGTTTAGCGACTTCTTTCATTATATTTATCGTGTTCACATTGACGTATGCCGTAGAATCGATTTTCGAGAAACTGACAGAGTAGTTGCTCTCTGTCAGATTCTCGTTAAGGAAATCTTTCACCACACTCTCTGCCTTACGCTGTTTCATGCAACTGAATAACATCAATGGCAACAAGCAGATTATTACGGTTCTTAATATGTTTTTTCTCATTGTTCTCACATTATTTTTCCGGTATGCTTTTCATTATTTCTATCAGGTGATCCCATACCTTTTGCACAGACGGGATAAACAGCCGCTCCTCTGGCGAATGGACACCCCGCAACGTTGGGCCGAAAGACACCATATCCAAATTGGGATATTTCTCCGAAAATAACCCACACTCTAACCCGGCATGTATTCCTATCACCCTCGGCTCTTTATTGAACAACTTCTTGTAAGTATCTATTACAATGCTTGTTAAAATGCTATTAGGATTCATCTTCCATGCTGGATAACGGCCGTCCTGTGAAACCTCCGCACCTGCAAGTTGAAACACCGCTTTAATCGTGTTACCCATATTCTCAAGATTGCTCATAACATTTGACCGTTGCGATGTTACAATCTTTATCTCATTGTCGGTAGTAACTATACTTGCCACATTACTGGATGTCTCCACCATCCATGCCAATGCCTCATCCTGGCACATCGCCATCGGACCGTTGTCAACTGCCTGCAAAGCATAGATGAAATTACGGCTTAACCTTAATGGCAACACTGCACCTGCCGCCTCGCTTTCCAAGTTGAACGTTATGTTGTCTTCGCTCACATGAAACTCATCTTCCACTTCTTTTGCAAAAACATTCAGGTCGGCACTAACATTCTCCTTGTATTCCATTGGTACAGCGAATACCACTATACCATCACGTGGAATGGCATTGTGCATACGCCCTGAATCAAATCTGACTATTCTTATTTCATATCTCTCTTGAAGAATATACATGAAACGCGCAAGGAGCTTTATGCCGTTGGCAAACTTCTTGTTTATGTCATCGCCACTGTGACCGCCATGCAAACCTTTCACAGAGACTTTCAAGAAGAAATATCCATCAGGAACAGCCTCTCTCTCAAATGTGAACTTAGCCGTCGTAGTGACACCACCGGCACAACTGATGAAAAATTGCCCCTCATCCTCACTGTCAAGGTTTATCAGCATATCTCCACTCATAAATCCTGATTTCATACCGTATGCTCCCGTCAGGCCTGTCTCCTCGTCAACCGTGAATACACACTCTATCGGACCATGCTCCAATGTGTTGTCGTCCAACACAGCCAACTGCATTGCACATCCGATGCCATCGTCCGCCCCTAACGTCGTCCCCTTGGCTTTCAACCATTCTCCATCAACGTATGTCTCTATCGGATCATTGAGAAAATCTTTCTTCACGTCAACCAACTTATCACACACCATGTCGATATGACTCTGCAATATCAACGTCTTCTTATTCTCATATCCTGCAAACGCCTTTTTCTTGATTATTACGTTTCCTGTCTCATCAACTTCGGTCTCCAAACCTCTGTCGTTACCAAACTTTCTCAGATATTCTATCATCTTTTCCTCGTGCTTGGAAGGACGGGGAATTTTGTTGATTTCTGCAAATTGCTTAAACACACATGCAGGTTTTAACTCGGCTTTGTTCATTGTGATAAAATTTTATTATATTATGTGCTTTATTTCAAAAGAAAAACAAACAGATTTATTTTGTTCTTATCTTTGTTTGCATTATCTTTGCATGCAAAAATAAAAAAAATGATAGAAACTTTCCTCATCAGCATGTTAATAATTGCTATTGCCGTGATTTTACTCTGCGTTAAAATCATACTCCGCAAAAACGGAAAGTTCTCTTCCCAACATATTTCTGACAACGCCGCCCTCAAAAAGCAGAACATCCATTGTGTGCTGAAACAGGACAGTGAGGAACGTCTGATGAGAAGTAAACGCTCTATTAAATAAACATTTCTGTTTAATATGTGGGAAATTCATTTTCAGTGAATATAAACAAAATAAAATAAAACATTAGACATGAAAAAATCAATCTGTTCGGTGGCTGTCGTTGCCATGATGTCATTATTTGCTGCTTCCTGTAATAACTCTGCTCCAAAAGTTGACGAGAAATCAGCTTCTGTAAGTAGTGTGGATGCTAACATGAAAATTGCGTATGTTGAGGTTGACTCTATTATGACGCAATATAAGTTTTGCAAGGAATATTCCGCTATCCTTGAGAAAAAAGGTCAAAACATACAAAACACGCTGAATTCAAAAGGTACGGCACTGCAAAATGCTGTTAACAAATTCCAACAGGACATTCAGAACAACCAATACACACAGCAACAAGCTGAAAGTGTTCAGGCAAGTCTTCAGAAACAACAGTCTGATCTTCAGGCTCTGCAACAGCGTCTTAGCAGTGAGTTCCAGAGCGAGACTGAAAAATTCAATAATGCCCTTCGTGACAGTATTCAGCACTATCTTACCATTTACAACAAGGATAAGAAATTTTCTCTTATCCTCAGCAAGGCTGGCGACAACATCCTCTATGCCGACAAGACTTACGACATCACCAATGAAATTATCACTGGTTTGAACAAGGCGTATAAGGGTATGCCTGCCGAGAAGAAGAAATAACACATACCTTGTGCAAAATTCATTTCTTACTTTATGGATTCTGCCGAATTGTTCAGATGGATACTTGAGAACCTCAATTATTGGGTCGTAACGGTATTCATGGCCATCGAAAGCTCGTTCATCCCTTTCCCTTCCGAAGTGGTTGTCCCCCCTGCCGCTTGGAAGGCAATGGTCGATGATGATATGAACATCTTCCTCGTTGTCATCTTCGCCACGATCGGAGCAAATATCGGCTCCCTCATCAATTATTATCTCGCACGTTGGCTTGGCAGACCTATTATTTATAAATTCGCCGACAGTCGCATTGGGCATCTATGCCTTATTAACAGAGAGAAAATCGAGAATGCGGAACGCTATTTCCGGGATCATGGGGCTGTTTCAACGTTTATAGGTCGTCTCATCCCTGCCATCCGCCAGTTAATAAGCATTCCTGCAGGGTTGGCAGGTATGAAAATCGGCAAATTCGTTTTATATACTTCCTTAGGGGCTTTCCTGTGGAACTGTGTTCTTGCCCTAATCGGTTATCTTATTTACCGTTTCACCGACTTGAAAACTACGGAGGCTGTCTATAACCTTGCATCTAAATACAGCCACGAAATAGGTTATACCATATTGATAATAGTTGTGGTCGTTATCGCTGTTTTGGTTTATAAGGAGTTGAGAAAGAACAAAAAAAACCGTACTATATAATCTGAAAATCTGATATTTTAGTTCAACGAAATAAAAAGGATGTCATCCATAACAGAATGACATCCTTTTATATATTGTCTGTTAGAGAAAATTATGCTTCTGCCGGCGCTTCCTCTGCATTTTCTGCAACGGCTGCGGCTGCTTGCTCTGCGGCAACGGCTGCCTTCTTTTCAGCTACCTTCTTTGCTATTTCCTCTTTCACTTTCTTCTCTGCCTCTAAGCTCTTTACCTTGTTGTCCTTCTTCTTCTTTGCAACCTCCTCGCGGATCTTATCGAGCTTCTTTACCTTCTCTTGTTTCCAAGCATCAAAACGGCTCTGGGCTGTCGCCTCGTCGAATGCACCTTTCTTGACACCTCCACGCAAATGTTTCATCATGTAAACACCTTCACGCTTAAGAATGCTGTGAACCGTATCCGTAGGCTGTGCGCCCGTCTCTACCCAATACAGTGCACGGTCGAAATTCAAATCTACTGTGGAAGGATTGGTGTTAGGATTGTAAGTTCCAATCTTTTCTATGAATTTACCATCTCGTGGTGCTCTTA
>JAJPZD010000032.1 GCA_021204605.1 Prevotella sp. | reverse complement strand
CAAAATATATCTATATACGTGAACTTTAATGGTGTTAGAGAACATACATCTGATACGTTAAGACTTTCAGAAGAAGCAATCAACAAAATACAGATTGCTTTGCAACATGAAGACGGTGGCGCTACTCCTGTAGATTTCATCATTCATTTAACAACACCAATTCAATATCTCATGGCAAAATTAAAGAATGAGGTTGATACAGTCGAGTCTAATGATAAAAAGTTAGGTATATATAGTGTATATGTGACAAAGGTGGAATTATCAGAGGTTGCTGCCATTGATGAAATATTATCGGAAGCAAGTACATTATTACATGAAAACTCTGATTATGCGACGTTTCTTACATACTTTAAAGCCTATTCAGATAGGCCAGTCTATAAAGATGTTGAAAATAAATTGAATGGCTTGAATAAAGCCCAAGAGGTTGCTGCCAACGAATTGCAATTAAAAAATGACGCAAATAAAAAGAAAGCACAACTTCAGTCTCTTGATTGTACGCCACAAACTTTGCAAGCTGTGAAGAAATGGTATGACGGACTTGATGTTGATAGTTGCCAATAAGGTGTATAATTTCAGCTCTGCATTTGAAGTATATAACAAATTCTTTAATGCAACGAATATAGATGCAGTAAAAGCACTTTTAAACTACAAATCTTACTTCGGAAAAGAACAGTATGAAGTAATTAGTGCTGGTTTTTGTAAGGGTACAAAAGAATTTAAAGCTTTAAGTAAAGGTAAAAGCCCTCTTGAATTTAAAAGTGCCCATGAAACATATAAAACATGGCAAAAATAACAAAAAAATCAAAATAGATATGAAGAATATTAATAAAATAGCATTGTTATGCTTGATTATGGCTCTTGTTAGCTGTGGAAATGGCAAGCAAGGTAAAGAAGAAGGATTAGGCAAACAATTTGTGTCTGAAACCTATAAATTGGTGATAAAAAACATCAATGATATGGCAAGCAAACCATGGGATAAGAAAAAATTTGAGGAAATTAGAGATAACCAGATACCACAACTTAAAAAGAGCAGCGAGAGAACCTCCGCAAAAACAAAATTAGAGACAGCGTATTGCAATCTTCTTGTTAATGAGTCAAGCGATATTCTGCAAAAAGGCTGTACGGTAAAGGAAGCTCACACACGTTTAAATGCTATGATTAACGAGCTGAATGGCATGATAAAGCTGAATAAAGCATATTCAAATGTTCCTGGAAGGGATAAGTTGTTATCTCTGAAAAAGATACACGATGACGCTTCGGCTTTTACGAGAAATGCATTTGGCTATCAACATGTAAGCAGCTACCGTGACAAATACGATACAAGTTATGAGACAAACCAACGAGCCAAGGCTGGTAAATATTTGGGACAGTCGGATTTAAAGTGTGTCTCGATACGCAGTTCTTTACAGAAAATAACATCTTCGAATGCCTACGATTACAGGCGTAGAGCCTATTGTGAGGCGATAGTTAAGTGCTATTTGAACTGCACTAACCCCAGTACCAGTGAAAAAAATGCAGCAAAAGCCAGTCTGAATGTTTATAATGGATACAAGCAGACTTGGCTAGATAAAATAGATGATCATTATAATGAATTAAACAGTAAAAATAACTGAAGTAATTAAATATGAGACGCAACAATAAAATACTTACTGCCGTGGTGCTTCTCTTTTGGACGGCATCGGCATCGGCACAGACAACGGTTCAGAAGTATGTCAGTGTCAATGAGGATCTGGTGAAAAAGATAGTTGAAGAGACATTACCTAAAAGCGGAATGGTCGATGATGTGCAACGCGGTTGGGCGGAAAATCTGATGAGTAAAGCCTTTGAGTCTTATTTCTCGAGCAAAGAGACACAGGTGAATGTCCATGGTCAGTATGAGATAGATGAATTGAATGGCAAGATTAAAGAACTCAAAGATACTATCAACAACCGGGATAAGGAGATAAAAGACCTGCAGAAGAAAGTCTCAAAAGAGAATTTGGATGAGAAGCAGTCCACGATAGACGACCTTAATAAAACGATAGGCGAACTTAATGCTACCATTGACACACTCAATGAAACTATCAACAAGAGTAAGAATGAGATAAGTGAGTTGTCTGCTGGTCAGGAAAAATGGGAGCAGGATCTTCATGCAAAAGATGATACGATAAGTTCTCTTAAAAAAGAGATGGACACGTTGGCACAAGACAAAGATCGTCTGAGCGAGGAAAACAGTAAGTTGCAGAACAATGCGACAATTGCTGATAATGTTACGAAACAATATTCAGAGAAACAAAACGCCTTGAATAGAAAATATACTGATTGCTATAACGCCTCAATTGAGAAAATCACGGATATACAGGGCATACAAAATGCGATTTCAGAGTATTCAGAATATTCAAAAATCATCGGCGTGGAAATACCCGATGAAGATAAAAAGAATATAGACTATCTGAATGTTGTTTGCAAGGCAAGCGAGATATATCAATCTGCGGTTTCTATTTTAGATAAAAAATACGATGCCGCCGTAGTAAAGGATTGGTTACAGCAATATAATGCCAATTCAAAGGGTTTTTCCTCTCTGAAGGATATGCAGCAAACGGTAATGGCTCAAATCAAAAATGCCATGGAGACCATAGAGTCTGCCACAAACAATTTCAAAAAAAGCGTGCTGCCTTATCTTAAAGAGCAAGGACAAATTCCAAATAATCAAACGGCAGATGAAGTGAAGAAGATGGTCTCATTAAACGTACAAATTTATGCAGAGAGCAGATATAAAGACACCACAAAATACAATGAATACCATACTAATCTAAATAGGGTTTTACAAAACACCTTGGATGGTTTAAAAGTTATGGAT
This sequence comes from Prevotella sp., assembly GCA_021204605.1. GTDB lineage: Bacteria > Bacteroidota > Bacteroidia > Bacteroidales > Bacteroidaceae > Prevotella. Next base: position 560 of record JAJPZD010000032.1, on the reverse strand, counting down.
GAGGAACAATATAAAGCATTTCTCGAAAAAATCGAAGATGAGTTGTAAGTCGCAATGGAAGAGATACATACGAAGCTAATACTGAAATCTTGTGAGGACTATGGGATGCAGTCTGGCAACAACCTTATCCTTTTAAAAAAAGAGAGGTTTGTGATGCGGATAAGTCATCGGCCAACGGTTTATCTTTTAGACAAGCATGGGCGCATTGTATGCACCATTGTGAATAATCAGTTGGAGTATGAATCAGAGAATAATCAGGACCGCCGCTACCAGAACACCAGGAATGGTTTTGTTGTGGAGTGGAGCAATGATGGTAGTATATGTACTGTAACTTGCACTGTGCGGCGGCGGAAATTTTCCATAGATTGTTTAAAGCCGCCATACAGAAAGAGAACTTTATTAATTGCTTCATTGTTGTTTCTCATCTGTCTTATAGGTGTTCTTGTTTACAATTTCACGCCAAATAGTACTGAACTTATAGCGAGAGGAGTATTTGAATTCGATGATAAATATGGAGAGGAAATTGAAAGCGTTAAATTTAGCGAGGATTCAGAATGGCT
>JAJPZD010000294.1 GCA_021204605.1 Prevotella sp. | reverse complement strand
GCCCGTTCACCTTCAAGACCGCCCTTTTTAATCTTCTGTGCCAATTCAATCTCCTCGTCGATAGAGATCAACGGTGCACGACCGATTTCCACAAGATATTTGTCTAATGCCTCACTGGAGCGGTTGGTAATACTTTTTTGAATTTTTAACTGTCTCATCTATTTACCTAAATTATTGTAACTGCTTGATTTTTAATGATATAACTAATAATCTATCTAAAACGCTGCAAAATTACTAATTATTTCGATATATTGTTCCCAATAGTCGTTAAAAAATCATGTATTGACTTTATTTAACAAAATAGAAATTTACCAACCATGTTAATAATGAATAAAAAAGTTTGTTTATTATAGTAATTTTATAAATTTGCAAATGTAAAAACACTTTTTTATTATGAGGATATTGGCTGCCAATAAGGCACAAACCAATCAAATAGCAAGACTGATAATGCAGGCAATGCACTATGACTGTTGTCGGTATTTTATGGGGCAAGGTCATACTCTCGATGAATTTGAGTGGACGATGACGATGTTGGTAGGTACTGAAATATCGCAATACAGTTATCTTAACACTATTGTCGCTTTGGATGACAGAGATGAAATTAGTGGAATATGCGTATCGTATGATGGCGGAATGTTGCATGAATTGCGCAAGGCATTCGTGGTGGCTATGAAAGAGGGTTACGGTCGTGATTTTAATAATATGGACGATGAGACGTGTGCAGGAGAGCTGTATGTTGACAGTCTTGCAGTGCGTGAGGACAGCCGTGGAAAAGGAATAGCCACAGCACTGCTAAGTGCCGTTATTGACAAGGGGAGATTGTTGAGGATGCCTGCGGTGGGTCTGTTGGTTGATCAAGGAAATCCAAAGGCAGAGAGGCTTTACAAACGTGTCGGTTTTGAGTATGTGGAAGATGCCGTTTGGGGCGGTCATCCTATGAGACATTTGCAATACAGAATAAAACAAACAATAAAATAACATGCAGGACAGTAAATATTTGGTGGCAAACAACAGAGATTTGCTCTGGGGTCTTGTTGTTAATACTGTAGGCTACGATGAGGTGGGGCCAGAGGAGTCATACCCCACGAAAGGTCATGCAGATGGATATTATTTTTACCCGGAGAAGGGCCGTGTCCTTGACGAGTACCAGATGTTGTACCTGATAGAAGGCGAGGGACTGTTTTTTTCCGAACACGTGAAGAATGTGCATATTAAGTCGGGCGACATATTCCTGCTGTTTCCAGGGGAGTGGCATACCTATTATCCATTGCGAGGTACTACATGGAAGAGTTATTGGATAGGCTATAAGGGCAAGAACATGGACGACAGGTTGAAAAATGGTTTTCTATCGCTTGAGAAGCCTATTTACCACGTAGGGTTCAGTAACGACATTGTGACCCTATATAAATATGCCATTCAGATAGCCAAAGCAGAGGCGGCATACTATCAGCAGGTGCTTGCGGGTATAGTGAACAATCTGCTGGGGCACATGTATTCATTGGAGCGCAACATAGAATTCAGCCGCAAGGAGGGTTACAGCGACATGATCAACAAGGCATGCCTGCGCATACGTGAGGGTGTGGAGGAGAAAATCACCGTGCAGGAGATAGCGGCAGAACTTGGTTCGAGTTATTCCAATTTCCGCAAACTGTTTAAGGAATACACGGGAATGTCACCGGCATTCTACCAGCAAGACCTCCGCCTGCAGCGTGCGAAAGAGTTTTTGTCAACCACCGACTTGAGTATCAAGGAAATAGCATACAGGTTGAATTTCGACTCCCCTGATTACTTCTCCAGTAAGTTCAAAATGAAAATAGGGTGCAAACCAAGTGATTATAGAGCAGCATACGGGGGAGGGAAGAGTGAAGAATGAAGAGTGGATGCTGCTGAAGCCGAATGTATTCAAGTTAAAAGTTAAAAGTTAAAAGTTCGCTGCGGCTGAGGCCGAATGTTGTGGAGTGATTGGCTATGCAAATTATTGTAAATGTCAATTGTTTGAAGTAAGGAATTTTTTTACCATTGCTTGTAATTGTTCCTCTGTAAGATTATTGATGCCAATCTGTTGAATAAGATTATAATCTTCTTTATTTTTACCAATAACGAATTTACGCTCCTTACCATCAATTTCTGCAATCAGATGATAGTTGCCTTTATAAACCTGTTCTATTCTGATTTTTGTTGCTTTCATTTTTAAAAAATCCCAATCAGAGAGATGCTGATTTAGGCAGGTCTCGATTCTTCCAATCCATTCATTAGCAGCACCATATTTCTCTGCGTAGTTGTGGAAATTTGAGATTGCGGCAGCAACTTCGTTGATTATCGCATCAGCCTTGCGGATTCCATTTTCCTTAGCGATTGTCAAGGCATCATCTTTTGTTTGACCATCTAATTTTCCCCTCATCATAAGGCAGTGCTGAGTCTCTGGAAGAAAGCCGCCACGGTTGAAAATGAATGTCATATCGTAAGCAGGAGACAAACGCCAGTTGCCTTTTTCATCCATTAAGAAAGAGAAATTTTTGTTGTGGTCATCAGTGTTGTTTGCGAGGATATTAAATACCATGCGACGGAAAATTTCTTGTTGCGAGGATTGAGGAATGCGCATTTTGCGACAAACCATCAGCAGTTGTTCGTAACTGTCAGCATCAGGATAAAGTGCGGCAAGGGTTTGCATGTGTATTTTCCTGTCATTGTTCCTGTCGAACCGTTGTGTTATGAAATGTTTTTTACCGTCTATCTCAATGAGGTTGCAAGGAGACATATCAATGCCGGCAGTCTTTGCCATTTCGTAGTATGCCATTTCCAATTCTGCAGAAGAACGTTGCGGGTCACCGAATTTCAGAATACAATAATCAAAACCTTTCAGTCCTGCAATCTGTCCGGAACGTATTTCACCCGTAGAGTGTTTGATTGCGATGATAGCTTTCGGTTGTCTGCCTCCTGCCGAGGTACCTACGGTGATAAGCGACTGCATATCAAGAGACTCCTCTGGTAGGAATTTTAAATTCTCCCTTTCATGGAAAATCCTATGAGCCAAATCGGTCAGTGCTTTCAAGTTTAACTTTTCGGACTTTTTGAAACCAGAGGACTCTGGGAAGAACTCCAACGCCCCCATACCGCGCTTGCCAATAAATGAGAGAATGTCGAGAGGCGTTATATCCTGATTTCTGATGTTGTTCTCGATACGCCAACATTCAAAGACCTGATTACCCCAGGAATCGGGCAATGAGTCTGCGAGGAAAGGTGGTAACTTGCTGTATAGTTTTGTTTCCCTATTGCCCCAAATAGGTAGATTGCTTGTTGGAGACTTGACAGAAGCAATCAAAGGAAATGGGTCAAGAGAGCCATTAAGGAACTCCTGACTAAACTCAAAATAGGAGATGTTACGTCTGTTGTCCCATGAC
>JAJPZD010000057.1 GCA_021204605.1 Prevotella sp. | reverse complement strand
TTGAGGTGCTGCGCCGGATGTTGATACGTATGTTTGTCGTTATCGCAATAATCACTGTGGTGATATTCTGTTTCAAGAATGTCACCTTCGGTTTGCTGCTTGCTCCGGGCAGCAGTGATTTCGTAACCTATAAGTTCATTGAGCGGTTGTGCGCTTCGGTAGGCTACACCATGCATTTCGAGCCGTTCAGGATAGAACTGATAAACACCGAACTGTCGAGCCAGTTCATGGTGCACATATCCACGTCGGTGTATCTCGCTTTCCTGTTCGCATCACCTTACATCGTTATAGAGCTGTACCGTTTCGTTGCTCCTGCACTGTATGACAATGAGAAACATTATTCCGTGCCGGTATCGATAGCGATGTATCTGCTGTTCATTATTGGCGTGTTGATGAGTTACTACGTACTGTTCCCATTCGCATTGCGGTTTCTCGGCACATACCAGGTGGCGACAGAAGTTGTTAATCAGATAAACATTTCCTCTTATATCACCACATTCACCACACTGACACTGCTTATGGGTCTTGTGTTCCAAATACCTGTGCTGTCGCTGATATTGTCGTGGATGGATATTATAGAATCCTCTGACATGAGGAAATACCGCCGTCATGCCGCGTTGCTGGTTTTCATAATAGCAGCCATAATCACTCCTCCTGATTTATTTACACTGATATTAGTAGCATTACCTATGTACGGTCTCTATGAAATAAGCATTGTAATAGTGAGGAATTTTTATGAAAAGAAGGATTTGAGTTAAGGATTTAATGACGGATAGCTTGTTTCATCAGTCATTAATTATTGGGGTGTGGTGGTCATTGACTTTGGGAGTGGGTGTCATTTCATAATTGAAGAAATCAAGAAGTTGGTTCACTTTTCCCAAACACAGTGTTTTCTTGCCCTGTTCAAGGTCACGCACGAATCGCAAGCCTACTCCCGACTTCAACGAAAGTTCCTCTTGCGTAAGTTTGTACTGCTTACGCAACAACTTGACAGTGGATGATAAATTACTCATTATGCATTACATTTATACCATTTCGGGTACAAAGATAATATAAAAATTGGAAAATATACCCGAAAAGGTATATTTTATTGCTTTTTGTGATAATTATATCTGATAGGGTATAATATTGTTGAATTTGCAATATCAGCCGTAATTACGTATTTCATTAAACTAACATTCCTCATTTTCTCTTATTGCTTTTGTATTCGCATTAAGGTTTACAACAAAATATAAAGGGCTGACTTTAAAAGCCAGCTCTAATGTCTCAATTATTCAAAAATACAAACTATTTCGTCTCAGTCAAGAACTGTTTCAGGTCGTAGTACATAAGGCGAGTGTCCTCATCCTTATCTCTCTCCGTTATGAACTCAAATTTGGCATTCTTGTAGAATCCAACAGCATCCTGGTATGCATCCACAGTCAGAAAACGGCAACCCATAGGACACTTATGCGTGGCTATGAATTTGATGATATGCAGAATGGCTTTACCAATTCCCATTCCAGTATATTCTTGGGAAACCGCCAATCTTCCTATCTTTACCGCAGGGTATTGTTTTCTTCGTTTTGAGTTGTGGATAGCCCTATTTAGCCTGTTCCATTCGGTACGGCCATCAGGGTCCGAGGATAATCTGTCGTTCAGAAGACTAAAATATGCGACAGTGCTGTCATTAAACGGATTTTCAAACAAATACGTGGTAGCCAAGAGCTCCTTCAAGTAATTCCTGGCATCGTCAAACAGAAAATCGTTCAGGTCATCATCTGTACAACTGAACGGCTTTATCTCCATGTCCGCACTCAACGGTACGAATTTTAATTCGTCAATGCTCATCGTCAGAAACCTAATGCTTCACTCACCTTGAGGCGCTCGCAGAGCTTCCTCGCATATTCTATTGTTTCTGGACTTTCAGGCTCAATGTTCTTTATCCTCTCCTCGAAACGCACAGCATCTTCTCCCGTTATTACTGGTGTCTCTTTAATAGGTCTTGCCATAATCGTAATTTTTAGTTTGTATTAATTGTTTTCTTTTGTGGTATTCACTCAGATATGTTTATCATTTTGCAAAGATACATTTTTTATACATGGCGGCAAATTCACCATGAGACAACTCCGACTATTTTAATAAATATTAATAAACTGGCGTTATTGTCGGCATTTTTGCATATCTTTGCATGGTGAAAAGAAGTGCACGATAATGGGTGTTATGGAGAATTTGGAAGATAAGAAGATTGCGGTGCTGTTGTCGGGGGGTGTTGACAGTTCTGTTGTTGTGTATGAACTGTACCGCCGTGGACTGCAACCTGACTGCTTTTACATAAAAATAGGACCAGAGGAGAAGGAGGAATGGGACTGTTCCTCGGAGGAGGATATGGAGATGGCAACGAGCGTTGCAAAACGTTATGGTTGCCGTTTGCAGGTTGTTGACTGCCACAAAGAATATTGGGAGCAGGTGACAAAATACACCATGGACAAGGTAAAGGCAGGTTTCACTCCAAATCCCGATGTTATGTGCAACCGTCTGATAAAATTCGGGGCTTTCCATGAGAAGGCAGGTTATGCATACGATCTTATCGCAACGGGACATTATGCCTGTACGGAGACAGACGCAGAGGGCAGGAAATGGCTCACAACAAGTCCAGATCCAGTGAAAGACCAGACAGACTTTCTTGCACAGATTTACGACTGGCAGCTCCGCAAGGCACTGTTTCCGATAGGACATTATATGAAGGATGAAGTGCGTGAAATTGCCCTTCGTGAGCATCTTGTCAATGCAAAGCGCAAGGACAGTCAGGGTATCTGTTTTTTAGGAAAAATCAATTACAACGACTATATACGTCGCTATTTGGGTGAAAACCCTGGTGATGTTCTCGAACTGGAAACAGGAAGAAAAATAGGAACGCACAAAGGACTTTGGTTTCACACTATTGGTCAGCGTCACGGTTTGGGTTTCGGTGGTGGGCCCTGGTATGCTGTGAAAAAAGACGTGGAGCGCAATATTCTTTATGTCAGTAAGGGTTATGAACCGTTGACGGCATATAAAAAAGATTTTCCAATCCGTGATTTCCATTTCCTGACGTGCAATCCATGGGGTGATGCAAGTGTCGTGGATGTAACGTTCAAGATCCGCCATACACCAGAATATCATCATGCAAAACTTGAGAACAACGGCAACGGCTCTTATTTAGTTCATTCCGACAGTTTGATACAAGGAGTTGCCCCAGGGCAGTTTTGTGTGGTTTACGACGAGAACCATCACCGATGTTTCGGTAGTGGTGAGATTGCCGTATTGTGAAATACTGCACAATTCTCTTTAAATTGTGCAGTATTTGCTTATAAATCATAACTTTTTACTTGATTTTAATAACAATTTCAATTTATAAAACGTTTTTGTTTGTAAATCCATTTGCTATTA
>JAJPZD010000151.1 GCA_021204605.1 Prevotella sp. | reverse complement strand
CATTTGTCTTTTGGTCAACCACCAAAGAGATAAAGAAACGCAGCTTGCTTATTTGGATTGCAATAGGTTGAATGTCAACACCATATATGCAGTTTTCAATCAAGTACAGTTTGCGGGCATAGTCAGGACGGTTTATGCCTTCATCAAAACTGCGCTCAATATCGCTAAGTATTTCCTTTCTTTCTTTATCTGGAGAGTTCTGATACGCATCGTATGAGGCATTGCTTGCCATATTTCTAATCATTTTCTTCCACATCGAGTTATCCGGGTCAATGCGGTTTAAAATATGCACCATTTGCTGCAACATACCCATAGGGAAAGCACCGGAGCCGCAGGCAGGGTCGAGTATCTTACACTCGTAGAGAGACTTCATTATCTGTTTTCGCTGATCCTCTGTCAAGTCAATTTCATCATCGGTATATTTAAGCAGTTGGCGGTATTGAGATTCCAACTCCTCTCCAACCGTCCGTTTCAGATGTGCTACCAGACTTTCATCAACCATATACTGTACAATCTCACGGGGTGTATAAAACGAGCCTGTCTGCTTTCTGGCTGTTGTCTGTGTCTCAGGGTTATACGAAGCCAAAAGATTCTCGAATACCTTGCCCAACAATTCAGGGTCAAGAGACACCTCCTGGTCAAAAGGCGTGTTCTCCTCTATCGTGAAATTGTAACTTTTAAGTATTTCTATTATTCCGCGTGTTGCAACTTTATTCTTTTTCCTGTCACCATACCACTCAGAGAGATCCACACCATTTCCCACTTCCTCACCAAAGAAAAGATAGTCAGGTACAATCAATGCTTTCTTAACAACTTCCCGGTCACTGAAACCATCATAATAAAGTTCATTATCTTTATCATCCAAACAGTCAAAAAGACCGCCATTCAGGAACGGAACAGTTTTGTTTGCTATGTCAACAAACGCCTGTGGATTTTTGAAATACGCCTCATAGCGCATCAGTTTGTTGTTGTTATAATCACACCGTTCCGGTGAGCCATTCCCTTTGTACCTACGGAAATGCCGTTCTGTTAGCTCTGTACTGTTTTCCTTTGTAATCGGACTGTTCAGCATGGCAAAGAATAGGTTCTGCAATATCGCCTTGTAATACCTGCTCTCTTTCGATTTACTGAAAATATCATCGGATACATGGGGATTGAAATTATCAATAAGGTTATCCGCAATATATTTCTCATCAAAAAACTCGTCAGGTACCAATTCCTTTTGTTTCAAAAACCAGACAAATATCAGACGGGTAATCAAGCGGATTACACCTTCATTGTTATATTTCGCATTATCTGTATTGTCATCTATGTTATTCGGAAAACGGATTTTCTGAATAGCCCAGGCATACCAGTTGCTTAGTTCACTGTAGAACTCCTTAGTGAGGACATCAACGGAAAAACGATTACGCAAATCTTCCTCGTCTTTCACACGCTCTTTTTTATTCAGATACTTATTGGGTGTGTAATATGCGATACCCTTGCCCAACAGATAACTGTATCTGCGGGGATTGCTGTATGTTCGGACTAAATGTGTGGAATCATCCGGGAGATCAATGGTTATTTCAATAAGCGAGAAACGGTAGTTGTCGTTGCTGTCCTCTGGTACGAAAATAACCAATGCCTTTGCCTGCATCTCGTTTGCCAACATGCGAAACGCCTCTTTTGAGAGTGATACCCTCGCATCGTTTTGGGAAGTATGCCTCATCTCATAAACCACCAAGTCAAGTGATTTTGATGTGCCCAACTTAATAGCCGATGTCGTGTATTTCATGTTTGTACTGAATTTCACATCTTCTTCTGCAGGCTCAAAATCTTCCGGCAGAAAACGGTTCTGCAAGAAGTCCACAAACTCTTTTCTATTATATGGTTTATCAAATTCCATGTTTTTCTTTTTATCGCAGTTCTTCACTTAGTATCAATATCTCCTCGTTGTCATCTATTCTGTCTAAATAATTGATTATCCGCGACAAGTATTCCGCAGTTATGTTTTGCGGAAGTTTGGATGCGTCTTTTCCTGTCAATTGATTTATAAATCTAATCTCATAACCTGAAAGGGCATCAGTTTCTATAACCTTCATGAGGTCTATCAGATAATCTTTTGACAACATCTCTTTCTTTTGAAAGAATAAGATTTTGCTTGCGGCATTAATCAAATCTTTCTCGTTCTTAGATTTCACATCACCCCTAAACAACGACTGCTTTACCTTTTGATATACAGCGTCGAAATTATCACTCAAAGCTGCTGGTTGCTCATCTTCTTTCGCCTCAAACAGTGAAATGGCCTCGTCTGCAGGAATCATTATAGGCGTATTATTGGCATCGCCTATTTTGAAAACAAAATCATCTCCCTTTCTGCCGAACATCAGCACGCCTTTCTTTGGCTTCTCTATATCTCTGGCTGTTCTCGCCCGATGTGGCAATGCCAATGCTGTTTTATAGATGTCTGTGCCTTTCAATCGGTTAAGCAGTTTTCGATATGGTGTGTCCCACGACGATTCCTCGCTGTTAGCAAATTCCTTGCGATAGCGTTCCTTGAAAAAGGCTTTTACCTCCTCGTCTTTTGTCAACGCCTTGGTGTCCTCTCCCATTATGGCGTGTATCATCGCCATTTTGAGGGTGGATATTTCCTTTGTACGTGTCTCTGTCTCCCCTAAATCGGTCGGGAAATAGTTGTATATGTACAGTTCATCGAATACTTTCTTGTTGATACGGTTGATACGCCCTATACGCTGGATTACACGTGTCGGGTTGTATGGTATGTCATAATTGAATATCGCTCCTGCCCTGTTGAGGTTGTATCCTTCGGATATGGCATCGGTAGCAACCAAAATCTTATATTCATCCCTCTGTAATGACTGTTTCAAGCCTGCATCGAAATTTGCCCTGATACGGTCTTTATTGGCATCGCTCGCATCCGACGAGGTGTACTTCATCACAGGCAACTTTGCCTTAATAAGCTCATCTCCTAAATAGTTCACGGTGTCGGCATACTCCGAGAACACTATGAGTTTTCTGTTCGGCTCTTTGCTCAATTTCTCCTTGACAATCTCAATGAATGATGTCAGCTTCGGGTCTTTCTTGATAGTGTTCTCCTTGCCGAACCATTCCTCTCTAAGATTTTTCAAGAGTTCTATGTCTGCCTTTACGTCATTCTGAAAATCTTCCTTGACATATTTCATGTCTATCTCAAAGAAACCACGTGCCTCGTATTTCTCGAACATATCATCCACTTCTGCCATTCCATCCTCTGTGGATTCGTAGAAGTCATTCACGTCAGGCAGGTTGCCTTTCTTGAAAACTGGTATCTTGTGCCTCTGCTCTATCCACGCAAGTACGTTTTCTGATGACTTTATCATATACCCTAATGATTTCTGGAATGATGCCACGGAACTCTCAAAACGTGCCACCAACAAATGGCGCATGAATTTGGAGATATTCGTCTGCCGACCAATAAGCAGGTGGAACTTTACGCCTGTCTTGTCCTCAAGTTCTTTCGCCAATTTCTCAGCCATATCCTCTCGGATGTACAATGCCGGTGAATAGCGGGCTGCCTTAAAACGGTAAGTGGAGTCTTTCGCATTGTCCGACGGGTCGATTTTGTCCAACGTGGAAAGGTACAGGTCTTTCAACTCGCTCAAATCGTAGGTCAGTTCCTCCGGGTCATTGGGCAATACAAGCTGGATGTTCTGCTGTTTCAGGTCATTGGCATATTCGGGGATGTCTATCAGATCCAAACGGGAGCGACGCACTACCAACGGACTAATTATTGAGCGTATTTTTTTAGCTATCTTGCCTACCTCATTCTTTATTTCCTCATCCGTGATTTTGTTCTTACTTTGGGCATCACGCAGCTCCTTATCTTTTTTGATCAAATCCTTGAATGACGCTCCTAAGTTCTCAACGGTATTGAGCGTTGAGCGTGAGGGTATCTGAAACAATTTTATCAGCGAATAGATGTCGGCAGGGTAATTGTTGTATGGCGTGGCGGTCAGCAGCAGCACCTTGTTCCCTGAACATAGATTGTGCAACAGGGCATAGTCTCTTGTATATTCATTGCGGAAACGGTGAGCCTCGTCGATGATTATCAGGAATTGCTCGCCATCCTTTACATGTTCTTTATAATGGGCAACGGCACTCTCTATCTTGCCACTGCTGAACACGGTTGCGACAAATCCGAACTCATCCCGGTATCCTTCCCATTGCTTGCTCAAGTGAGGAGGACAGATTACTATTGTCCTTAATCTGAGGTTTCGTGCCACTGTGGAGGCCACTATACTCTTGCCCAAACCGACAACATCGGCTATGATAGCTCCGTTGTGGGTATTGATGGTGTTCATTGCCATCTGCACTGCGTCGGTCTGGTATCTTAGGTTTGCATATCTGCCCTGCGTTATGTCGTATGGGGTAAGCAGGTTGTTGTTTGTCGGGATATTGAAGTACTCATACAGCACCCTGATGAACATCTGGTATGGAGGATAAGTCTTGTCATACCATATCAGCTTCATAACCTTTTCTTCCCAGTCGGCGATATGTGCTCTGTCTGCTATGACAACGGATGTCTCCCATAAGTCATCAAAGATTTTCTTGCCCTCGTCATATTCTGCCTTGTCGTTAAACCGGGCATTCAGCTCCACTCGCCCTTTCAGTCCCTGATATGTCAGGTTGCTCGAACCGGTTATCAATACGCCTGGATCCTCACCGCCTTCATTTATCGTGTCGTTGTATGCAAACAGATACATCTTTGAATGGCATGGAGCCAGCGTCTTGCGTATCTCCAACGTTCCATCTTTTATCTTCCCGTAGAACATTCTGAACTGTTCCTGCTTCTCTGCGGAATCTAAAAAATCGGAGTTGTTGAAGATGTTCACAAACTGCTTGTAATATTCATCTTTGAGGGTTTTGCGTGATACATTTTTTCTGTATGTCTCCACCTCACGGATATGTTTCGTGATTTGAAGGTCTATATCCAAGCCTACCAATATCCTTATCTGCTTGTCTTTCAGTTTGTCTGACAGCTCTACATATCCTGAAAAATAGAAATATCCAACCAATATGTCAACGGCAGCCGTCTTTGGGAGAATGCCTTTGATGATATCGGATAAGAATTTATCTTCGTTTGTTATGAAACTGCTGCTCATATTAATTGCCGAGATGGAGAAAGCATCTGTTACAGCTCTACTTTTTTCAATGCAAATATAGCTATTTTATTTGACTCCAGTTTCGCAAGTTAAAAAATTTTGAAAGAAAAAGGCATGCAGCTTCAAACTAATAACACTTAGATCTTCTTTCTTATTTCGCTCCACTGGCGCGCTCGGCTTTAACCATTAAATGAATGTACTGTTTTCAATAGACTTCGGTCATTACATAATGGGCTTTTTTCGCCTCCTTATATTGATCTTCAAAAATTGCCTGATTCTCTTGTCGGCTCATACGTATTTGTTTCAAGAATCTATGCACCATGTAATCTGCATCGTTTTCCTCTCCCTTTATGAAACGCTCTGTATATTTCATGCCTCTCAGCAATCCTATCTTGCCGATATCCTCATACATCTCTTTGTCCGGGACGAAAACAACGTTCTTCTTGTTCTTCAGCAGCATTAAATGTTCCATCGTCAAATGTTGCCTGTATCCAATGGCAAGCCACAAGTCATTGGGACAACAAAGATAACCCAACATCGCCTGTATCTCCGTATGGGTGATGTAGATGTATTGATCTTTGGATTTGCCCAAGAGATGTCCACCGAAAAATCCCTTCAACTTGTAATAACGGACCGCATCGTCCGTTATAGTCTCTTTGTGCCAATAGCGGTCACAACTGTCGCCCTCAAACAGTCCTTTCCATGACAAGATGTTTCCGCTCTCATCAAACATCAGTACGTTGCCATCGACAACATCACCGTTGGCATATCTCAATAATACTGCCAGGCGTTCTACCGGGGGCTGATACGGTAAGGAAAGGACATAATCAATACCCTCGTCCTTGTGTGCGGGCGCACCAAGGAGATACTTATAACACAATAGGTCAACAACAAATGTATCGCCCAATAAATTGTCCAAGTGGCAAGTCAAACTGCTATATCTTGTCGTAACAAACGGTATTATTGGTCTCAACACTTCTGTCTGTCGCCCGAAATATTCAGATGGACTGTTTGCTCCTTCTTTCAGCACGGCAGCCAAAAGTTTGAGATCTAAATTTTCTGTTTCACTCATGTTACGTCAAAAATAATGAAACAAATGAAACTAACTTTGTACAGTCAAGGTGGTTGCCCACCCTGACTTTATTAGCCATTGAATTGATATTCAACAGCTTAGAGGTATTTACACAGAATAGTGTAAAAATACATTTGTTTCGCCGTTTCAGGTTTCTATAAATGGAAGTATGAAACATGGCATCACTTTGGCTTAGTCTTAAGCAGACGGTTCACAGTAGCGGCTGAAGTGCCCAATTCCTCGGCGATTTCTCGTTGTGTCTTTCCCATATCAGCCAATTTCATCGCCTCTGCCTTCAGCGCCTCTCTTTCTGTATCAACTTCTTTCGGCAGGTGGTCATCTTCATGGGAAGTGCCGAGAAGATTCAGGTATAACATTCCGTCGGGTGCCCTCTCAATACGGTAAACGAGAACATTCTCTGCTCCATACTCGATTTCTGAGCTACGCGCCTTCAGTTGCTTGACATAGCGGTAGTCCTTGCCCTGACAGCTCTTGTTCAGCACGAAAACGCTATCGGCAAAAGCACTGATAAGACTGCTGCCCATCAAATCGTTCAGCGTCATGGAGCTGGTTGCTATGCGCTTGGGGGTATGTGCCAATACCAATATGCCCACATTATGCCGGCGTGTCAGGCCTTTCAACTTCTGCATAAGGTCTGCCGCCTCCTCGGCTTTCTGATTACGGCTGTTCAAAAACGTGATATTGTCGAATACGACAACACTGGCGCCATTTTCTATTATCGCTTTCTCAATACCTTCAAGTAATGATTGCTCCGTGATTTTGGCAAGGTTTTCCTCACTAATCGTAATGCGCTTCAATGTCGCGGGAAACACATGACTCTCAAGGGAATCCGGATCGGTGTAGCGCATCTGCTGCTGCTTGTCGCTCATCTCCATATCAAAATACAACACCCGTCGCTGAGCTCCTCGCTCTGTAAGAACGTTGCACGCTGCCTCCGCTATCATTATCGCTAAAAGACTCTTGCCACAGTTGGTTGGACCGAAAAGTATTGCTAACTCATTCTCATAGAACAGCGACAGAAAGAGCTGCTTCGGATTCGGCTCATTCTTTACTCGTTTGATCATAGGGTTGAAATCCTCGCCAACAAAGATACCGTAATTCTCTTTCGGAGCGTTGTCCATCATTTCTTGATACAATCTTATTGCCTCTTCCTTAGTCATGGGCACCTTCCTTTCTGGCAAATAATGACAACTCTACATATCGTGGCTTTATCCACTTCTTAGGGTCTGACGAATAGTGCTTGGCATTGTGACCAGTGCGCCTGTCCGGACTTTTTCCCACTACCTGCAACAGCCCCGCTTTCTCAAGAATTTTCACGTAATACGTAATGGAGTTACGTAAAATACCCGTCTCCATGGCACAACTCAAAGTTGTCTCCGTCTTATAGCGAAAATACTCCAAAACTTTGGCCATGTCCTTTTCTTTGTGTACCTTCGCATGTTCAATAATTAAATTTACAGTAGAACTGTAATTAATTGGCGTGTCGCCGTGATGGCGCTGCGCCACTTCTTTTGTCATCATAGCCTATTTCTCCTTTCCATTAGTTTATTAATATCACTTAATCGGTAGCGTATAGTGCCACCAACCTTTACTGGTTTGAGAATACCCTCGTTGCCGTAACGCCAGATTGTCGTCTTGCTGACATTCATCATCCTGGCTGTCTCCTTTAACGAAAGGTATCTCTCGCCATCTCCATTCTCTACTCGGAGCATCGCAACCTCTGCCTCGCGCTCCCTCAACAAGTCCGAAACGAACTCGTTCAAATCTCTAAGGCTCACCGTGATGTTGACGGCTGTGCCCGAATCTAAAATTGTTTTAATCTGCATGATTAAAAAATTTTTAAATTAATTATGTGGTCTTAACAATACGTGCGTCCACGCACTGTTAGCCCGTTTGCTTGTATTCTAGAATACGAGAACAAAGTTTCAGAAAAAAATTACAATTAAAAAAATAAAAAGAGTAGGTATTGGTAGGTGTTAAATAAACCGACTAATACCTACTTAATCCTACCAAAAAACATTCGATTATTTATAACTCAAGTTTCGCAAGTTAAAAAATTGAAAGAAAAGGCACGGAGATTTCTGTAAGTCGCCGAAAATGTGATGTGTCCGCCGATTACATCCTCCTTCATCCAATGTAGGGATAGAATTTCTCGATTTAGCGAACACAGAGCCAAGATCGCTTGAGCTATGTTGAGCGTGAGAGAAATCACTGAAAGTAATTTATTCTGTCCGCTCGTTTCGCAGAAACGAATGTTTACATCCATGAGCCACTCTCCAGGTGGTTCTCCCCCTAATGGGGGAGCCGGAGGGGGCTTTCGCACGCCACAACGGGGCGTATGTTTACATGAATTATTGACAGACACATTAGTGAAAACTGGAAAATACACTTGCTGACAACATGCTAAACTTGAGTTTATAATTGTAATTTCATTCATCAAAGAAAATGACAACATTATTATTCTCTCTTAATTGAGCCAAATAACTACTATTTAAATATTTTTCTATTGCTTTCCATGTACCTTTAATTTTAGAAAATTCTTGTCTAACTTGGTATTCTGTCGGTCTATCAGATAAATATTTTTTAATATCGTATGCACAAAATAAAACTTCAGCAACAGCTTTGCCGCCCTTTCCATCAATCAGTTCGTGTAGTCTTTTTAAAAGTTTATCTTTATCAGGATATTGAATAAGAGTGTAAAAAGGTTCATTTTTTCGTCTACTACTTGTTGCAGTTTTCTTGACTGTGTTATTTTCATCAAAAGAATCTTCATCTTCAAATTTAGATAATCTAACTTTTTTCTCTGCATCCAATTTCTCATCAATATAATTCAATTCTTTCTTTATAACGATATATAAGAATATGGCTTGAAATACAGTAGATAATTCCCTATAAATAAGGATTGGTTCACCATTATAGTAAAGATTTGCTTGTATTGTATAGCATATATCAAATGCGTTAGAGTCTTTAACATTATGATATAACCTATAACTACCACCTTGACAACATTCAACTATCTCTTTTGGCTCATCAGATAAAGTACCAGGCACAATCTCATAAACCACATTTGGATTACTACTGTTAATATAAGCATAATCTTCTAAGAAATCCTCAAATTCTAATTCTTTTTCTGGGGTGAAATCGATGTATCTCGTTGTCCTATCAAAAAAATAACTACAAACCCATACGCACGTCATTAAAAATGACCATGGGTTACTCATACCGAATAAGCTTTTATTTAAAAATTTATCCCAATCGAAAGTATATACGAAAGATTTGTAAAACTTAAAATCATATTTGATAACAAGATACTTTTCTTCTATACTTTCAATATTTTCCTCAGGTTTGGAATCAACACATATATCAATAAAATCTTCACATTGTTCAATATATTCACCGATTTTACTTTCTATGTGATAAATCAGAGAATATAAGGATTTTTTCTTTTCTTCTGGGTTTTCCTTCTTTCTCGCTTTTTGCGTCTCTTTTGTCCATTTTTCGATATAGTCTTGATCAAAATCCATATTTAAATAAAAAACAGTATTATGATTAATATTAATCGTTGCAACTATTTGCAACTGTTTGCAAGCCCAAAATTACAAATTATTTTGGAAAAACATCTCACATACGAAAAATTATAGACTTTTTTATGATAACATCCACGTGTACGGACTTAAATTCTCGATTAGGCGAACACAATCAAACTCGTTTGAATTTTCTTGGTAAGCGAATACAGAGCCAAGCTCCTTGAACTATGTTGAGCGGAAAGAAAATCAATGAAGTTAATTAAGTTGTAAGCATACGGTGAAATGCGTATTTTTAGGAAGTTAATAATGAAGTAACTTTGCACAAAAACTATAGAGTTATGCTGACAAGAGAAGAAGTGGGAGAGATTATGACCTACTGTCAAGATCACGGAATGAGTTACAAGTCGAGGCGGAGGCTGACAGGGCGGGGCTCTCCGCCGTTGAATGCAGTGAGAAGCGCAGGAAAGAGTCCTATCCCGTCATACTCGAGTTTGAGAGGTGGATGATGTCGGCCTATACAAGCGTGTTGCCCGCTCCAAATCAGACGAATTTTCCCCCGAATTACCACGAATTACCACGAATTTGACCGAATTAGGCCGAATTAGGCACAATTTGACAAAATTAGCCCCGAATTGGTGAGTTTTGAACCAATTCGGGGCTTTTTGACTTTTATTGTATAACGCACTTCACCGTATGCTTACGCAAATTTCTCATATAAATTGCAAATTATGCCATTTTATAATTATTAAATTTTATCTTTGCATCATAATTATTAAATAATGCCAAGTAAGGATTTGAATAGATTAAAGATCGTTTTAGTTGAACAAAGTAGAACTAATAAATGGTTAGCAGAACAAATGGGAAAAGACCCTGGTACTATTTCAAAATGGTGTACCAATGCTGCACAACCAAATTTAGAACAGCTGATAACGATATCAAGGTTGTTAAGTGTAAGTGTTTTGGACTTAATAAATGGAGATAATTTGCCTGATAATAATCACAAGCAACATGAATCATATATTAATATAGAAAAAGAAGAAGAACCAAATCATGTATCTGACGTAAATTTGTTTGGGGATCAAGATTATATAAAAGCATCGTCCGCGATGGGTATATTGGGCTTATCACGGCATAATTTTAATAAATCAGTAGAGAAAGGATATATTCATAGTTATATGATTGATGGTAAAACTGTATATATTAGAGATGATATAAATAGTTTTTTTCAGACACAAAAATGTCAAGAACTAATTAACGGTTGTGTTGACGAAAGAAACCAGTTGAATGATTTGACAGGAAAGGAGTGGATTGCTGAAACAAAAAGTTATTTTTATCAAAAAGGATTAGGAAAGAATCATCCCGAGGCTCAAATAGAAAAACTTCATCCAGCGCCATTTTCATTTCAAGATATTGAAAAACTTATTTTATTCTTTACTAAACAAAAAATGACAGTTCTAGACCCATTTGGAGGAGTTGGTTCAACTGCGAAAGCATGTGAAAGAACTGGACGTTTATGTATTAGTATAGAATTGTCAAAAAAATATCATGATTTGTCTATAAAAAGACTTGAAACAGAGGTCGAAATAGGTGCTAGTCAAAAACATAGGTTTATTAATGGTGATTCATGTTTGATATTACCGACATTAAATACAGGAACAGTAGATTTTGTTGTTACAAGTCCTCCTTATTGGGGAATATTGCATAAACAAGACCAAAAAGTTATAAATAATAGAGTTAAGAAAAATCTTGATACAGTATATTCTGATGACGATAGGGATTTGGGAAATATTTCCAACTATAATGAGTTTTTGGATAAATTGTGTGAAAAAATTTTTTTCCAATGTGCCAGGGTTCTTCGACGAGGGAAATATATGGCAATTATAGTTTCTGATTTTAGGGACAAAGGTGAGTTTGTTAGTTTTCATTCAGATTTAATAAAAAAGTTGGACAAATTAAAAATAACAGGAGGGGGAAAACTTGTATTACAAGGAACAAAAATATTAATACAGAATCATAAATCACTTCACCCATACGGATATCCTTTTTCGTATGTTGAGAATATTCACCATCAATATATTCTTATTTTTAAAAAGAAATGAAAGAAAACAAATCAATATATGGTATAATAAATGCAGATTGTGATGATGTATTTGATGATTTAATTATGTCAGATATCAAATATGATTTGATACTGACTGATCCGCCATATAATATTGGAAAAAATTTTGGAAATGATAGTGATAAACTTCCATTGGAAATTTTTTTGGAACAAATGTATCATCGAATAGATAAACTTAACAATCTCCTAACAGATGATGGTAGTATAATTTGGTTTGGAATTCATAATTACATTTGCTTTATACAAGTATATATGTATAAAATAGGACTTCATTACAGACGTTTAAATATTTGGCATTATGAAAATGGTTTTTCACACTCCATGAAAGAACCAGCGACACATTATGAACCTTTCCTATGGTTTTCTAAAGATTCCAAGAAATGGGTTTATAATGTTGACGAAGTAAGGGTGCCATATAAAAGTACAAAACGCCTAAAAACTCCCATAAAATACAAGGATAATCATGGTAATGTAAAGGTGTGGCAACCATCCGAAAAAGGAGCAATGCGAGGTGATGTCTGGGATTTTCCCACATTGGCTGGTAAAGTATTTGAGAATGAGAAAACAGAACACCCATCACAAAAACCAGAATCTTTAATAATGCAAATAATAAAGGCATTTTGTCCAATGATAGAAGGTAAATTTTGTGGTTCAATATTAGATCCTTTTCATGGTTCTGGAACATTAGGCGTTTGTTGCGAAAAATTAAACAGAGAAGGTAATAGTATAAAGTGGACGGGCATAGAGATCGAGAAAAAATGGTGTGAAATTGCTAAAAACCGATTAAATAATCTATGATATGGCAAATTTAAACAATTATATAAAGTTACCTAATCAGGGTAATATTAATTCAAATATTCGTCTTTTATATGAGATGTCCATATCTTCTGATTATGCGGATGCACATGGATATTTTACAAAAGCAGATGTAGCAGAGATAGCTGCAAATGCACTCCTTGTAACAACAAGTAGCAAAGTAGGGAGTGAAGTTATAGATACAATTAGAAATACAACCATTGATGAGGGTGATAATTCCCCTTTACAGAATGCGAAAATGCGAATGCAAATACTTCGAATATTAGGTCTTGTTTCTGCTGATTATTATTCTGAAATATACGCAATCACTGAATTAGGCAAACTGATTGTGTCCGACAATATAACAATAAATCAAAAACGAAATTTAATAAGAGAATTATTCATACGTATTGAATCATCGTCTGAATCATATGATTTTACTTGTCAAGAAGGTTTTCATTGTTTTCTGGGTTTGGAAATATGTTATGCATTATCTTGTTTAGATTATAAAATTGCCGTAGATGAAATGCCTATCATAACAACATACGATTATCGTGATATAGATGATTTTGTAGTAAAAGTAAAGATATTAAGAGAAAAAGATCTGCCTTTTCCGAAGGAAGATTCACATTTCCCAAAAACCAACAAGGGAACGCCCTTGTCTCAGCCAAGTAATTTAACTAGAACGATTAATCAGATTTTGCGTTACTGTAACATTATAAAATTCAAGACAGAGAAAATAGGGAATAAAAATTTCTATGTGTGTTCTGAAGATGGAAAGAAATATGTAGATAATATAAAGAGCCTTTGGCGTACAAGAAAGATTGATTTAATGCTTCCTTATATATTCCGTAAGTCAAGAATTTTATCACAGAAAGAGTTTTGTAAGCAAGGTTTAGATAATATTATGGTAAGAGCAAATATTAGTAATGTGGGGGGGCATCATGATTCAAAGTTGTTCTTTTCTCCCTATCAGATGTTACCTGAAACGACAGTATCATGGCTTTTAGACAAAGGTATTCGTCCTCATCCAGAAAGTGCAGACAGTAAAGTTCAAGCTATAAATAGTTCGCTGACAGCAAGGGAATTAAGATTGCAAGCTATTTATGAAAAGAATACAAGCAATTATATCAAAGAACTTGCTCTTGATGAAATCATTGTAAATGAAATTTTATCATGTAAGACAGAAGAAGAAAGAAAGAGTTTTATATCTTTGCAAATAGCAAATCATAGAAATGATGATAAACATATTTTCTATCCTTATATACATTCACTTTTGAAAATATTAGGATTACAATGTCAAGGTGAGGTTGGACGATATGATGCTTTTGCTACATATGTAAGCATGCGGTGAAGTACGTTATGCGATAAAAGTCAAAAAGTCCCGAATTGG
>JAJPZD010000230.1 GCA_021204605.1 Prevotella sp. | reverse complement strand
AAAGAATACATTATTCAATTCAGAGCGTCGGGTATTAGAGTAAAACTTCCTACATTCTCACCTGCCCTCAATCTGTGTGGCACACAAATTCCAGTACTACCTTGGGTGAAGTTACCTGAATCTTGTGTCCCGCAATATTCAGATGAAGATTTAAAACGCTATGGATTGTCAAGAGAAGATGTAAAATATGGTAGATATCTATCTGTTAAAGAATCCGCCTGTCTTCAAGGAATGGATAATCTTATATTTGGAAACCTTTCCAAAACAAGAATATATGAGGCATTAGGAAATGCCGTTAATACGCAAGTAGTAGAGCTAATAGCCAAAAACCTAATAAAGACAATATAAGTATGCCAAAAGTTAGTATAGCAATTCAGCCTGACATATTCGACAGATTTTCAGACTTAAACTTTAAACCCTCACAAGCAATAGCAGAGTTTGTGGATAATGCTATTCAGTCTTATCTAGACTTCAAAAACAATAGTACGTTTTATTACAGTGGATATAAACTAATTGTGGATATTAATATCGAATGGGGAGAATCTGCTGATCATAGAACATTTGCAAAATCTATTAAAATTACGGACAATGCGGCTGGCATGGCAATCGATAAATTTGAAAAAGCATTTGAAACAGGTCATAGACCTGCATTTAATGAGGGATTAAATGAGTATGGCATGGGTATGAAAACTGCTGCATTTTGGCTTAGTCAGCAATGGACAATCATATCTAAATCTTTCTCAGAGACAACGGAACGAACACTATTTTTTGATGTAATTGATATCGTTGAGAATAAACGTACTTCTCTTGATTTCCAAGAACGACAAGTTAAAGACAATAAGTCATATACTATCGTATGCCTTGAACAATTGAATCAGAAGAATAACTTTACAAAGCGAATGTTACCAGCTATAAAAAACGAATTGGCTAGTATATATAGGGCATTCCTACGAAGAGGAGAGATACAGATTAATATTAATAATGAAGCATTACTATTTACAGAACCTAAGTTATTATGTGCCCCGTATTTCAACAATCCCAATGGTGAAAACATTGAGTGGAAAGTTCAAATTTTCAAGAATATGTATGGAAAGGAGATAACAGGTTTTATTGGTATCTTAAGTGAAATGTCTGAGAAACAAAGTGGTCTCGTTATTCTACGTAGAGGTAGAGTTATTGTAGGTGAATCTCATGACCATTTATATCATCCCGAAGTGATTTTTGGCACATATAAAAATGGGTTTATTTACAAAAGAATATATGGTGAGATTGAAATAAAAGGTTTTAGCGCATCATTCAATAAGAATGGTTTTTCTAATGTGGAAGCGTTAGAAGCAATGTTAGGAAATATTAAGTCCACGTTGAAAGTAGGAGGATATAGCTTAATCCGTCAGGCTGATAAATTACGAGTTAATTTGAAACAGCCACAGCAGATGGCTACAATCACATGGATATTCGTAAATGGCATGTCAGACAAAGTAGAGAAAGTACCATTGAACAGCCACCTTGCCATCCCGACAACTCCAACACGCGCAGGATATTTATTTAAAGGTTGGTCACCTATTCCAAAAACAGTTGTAAAGGCAAATGCCAATTACTATGCTCAATGGGAAGCGGTCTCTTTACCTAATCCATCGGCTAAATCTAGTTCAAATACTTCTGCTAATGAAGAATATGAAGTGCTCTGGGTATTTAATAATGGAGAATCCGATGTAAGTGAAAAATATAATAGAGGAGATCACATTAATATACCTATCAATTCCCAAAAAGAAGGGTTCTCTTTTGTCAAATGGGATCCCACACCAATTAGTATTATTAACGATGATGCCATCTATACAGCCCAATGGAAATCTGTGGCATCACAGCCGCAAACGATCGCTGTGGCATCTCGAGAGTTCTACTACGGCAAAACGAGTGTTAGAATAGAATTATTTAAATCCGAAATTGATGCTCCACTGCTAACTTTAAACATGGAAAAGTATGTTGAAAAACGGCTCGTCCAAGGATTTCTCAATGTTGATATACTTCCTATTGCCAACAAAACATCCATTAGTGATGACGTAAAGAATCTGCTGCTTTCTATTGCTATTGGTATGTTTAAAGCCCAAATGAGCGGAGATGACACGTGTGACGGTTTAATGAGGAATATATAATAAAAAAATTATGGCAGAACAGGTTATCATTAAGAAAAGAGTTTCTTTTACTTCTGAGGCTGTGGTTGAACTACAAAATGTGTCATGTGGAGATCACATACAAGAATTTCTTGAGTATCAGCGGGAAAAATCGGGGCTTGATGACGAGGGTATTTCGAACCTACGTAATTCATCATGCGACATTCTAACCTATTGTAATCCTCACGATGCTGTTACAAACGTGCCAACAACACATCTTGTTGTAGGTTACGTTCAAAGCGGCAAGACAATGTCATTTACTTCATTGATAGAACTAGCTGCAGATAACAGATATAAGGTTGTAATTGTAATAGCAGGCATAACGACAAGTCTACTCAAGCAGACTCACGATAGGCTTGGGAAAGATCTTACGTGTGGTAACGATAAAAACTATCGTTACTTCAAACTTCCTAAGAATCCAGATGCAACCGATGCGTTAGAAATTGCACGTAATCTTAAAATGAAAAATACAATTTTGGTAATAACTGTTTTAAAGCACTCAGGTAGAATCAACAATGTTAAAGATATATTTTTAAATGACGAAGTTAAGAAATTACTTACAAATGAAACAGTATTAATAATTGATGATGAAGCAGATCAAGCGTCTCTCAATAACTTTGGTCGCATCAATTCCAAAACTGGAGACGATGATGCATTGAAAATGTCAAGCACATATGAGGCAATTTTAGAATTACGCAATGCCCTACCCGGGAATTCATACGTTCAGTATACTGCAACACCACAAGCAAATATATTGATAAACACTATGGATATGTTATCCCCTAAAACACACACTGTTTTAAAACCAGGTAGAGGGTATTGTGGAGGTAAACTATTCTTTGGAATTGGTGCAGAAGGGAAAAGATTTGGTGATGGACTAATTAAAGTCATATCTGACAATGAAGTCTTTAATTCTAAACGGAATCCTCTTGTGGAGATACCTCGTTCCCTTAAGTCTGCACTTATGCTTCATATATGGGCAGTGATAATAAACACAAGGGTTCTTGAAAATGTGTCACAGCTATCAATGATGGTACATACCGATGTGACTTTAAAATGGAATGCTCAATTTTACGAATGGATAAATGAGACGCTAAATAATTGGAGCAATCTTATCGATGAATCTGGGTTCAGCGTTAAACGATTCTTGTTAGAAGAGGAATTCAAAAACACCTTCAAAGAAGCAGTGAAATTCTATACTTCCGAGCATTTTGATTATCAGCAACTAAAAGAATACATACCTGAGGTGTTATGCGATACCCATGTATATCTTATAAC
>JAJPZD010000171.1 GCA_021204605.1 Prevotella sp. | reverse complement strand
AGGCTTCGGAGGAGGAGGCAGTCGCGGCGGTGGCGGTGGCGGCGGTCACTTTGGCGGTGGCGGCGGAAGACGATAAAGAATTTTATATTTAATGATTATGAAGAGAATTTTATCAATATCATTGTTCAGTATCCTTGCCGTTTCCCTTTCGGCACAGGAGACTTACGAGAATGCGAAATTTGCCGGTGAGGATCTTAACGGTACGGCACGCTATGTAGGTATGGGTGGAGCTATGGATGCTCTTGGAGCAGACATTTCCACTATCGGCACTAATCCTGCGGGTATCGGTTTGTTCCGCCATTCGACGGCGAATGTGTCTTTCGGTTTTGTCTCCCAGCAGGGTACGGAGAGTTTTGCCAACGGCAACAAGACGACCATGAGTTTTGACCAGGTGGGTTTTGTTTATTCTCACAGGGCAGGTCATAGTTCTTTTGTCAATGTGGCTTTCAATTACCATAAGAGCAATAATTTCGACTTCATCCTTTCGGCTGCCGATGCCCTTAGCGGCGCATCACAGAATAAGTTGTCTTACATGAAAGGAGCAGAGGGTTTTTTTGATATATACAACCAGAATGGTACGTACGTAAGTGGGGACAACGCTTTCAATCAAGTTGACTACCTTTATTATAATATGCTGTTGGCGGATGATAATGATGGGAATTTCTATTACAACGATGCCAGCAGTTATATGTTCAACCGTGCAAACACAGGTTATATTGGTGAATATGATTTCAATTTAAGTGGAAACGTGAACGACCGTTTTTACTGGGGTGTAACGTTTGGCATAAGCGACGTTCATTACAAGGGTTACAGTGAATATACAGAGAATCTCTTAGGAGCTTACAACAGTTCGATAGGCAGCGTGCTGCTTTCCGATGAGCGCAGGATAACGGGTACTGGTTTCAACATCAAGGCAGGTATCATCGTGCGTCCGATAGAGTCTTCCCCATTCCGTATCGGTGTCTCTGTTTCCACGCCGACATGGTATGACCTGACCACATCCAACTATACTATGTTGCAGTTGTCGAATGATTTCAACGAGAATTATGGCAGGTATAACTCAGGCTCCAATGGTGAGGCATACGATTTCTCACTCTACACGCCGTGGAAATTCGGTGTGAGTCTTGGTACTACCTTCGGTAAGTATCTTGCTGTGGGTGCAGTGTATGAGTATGCTGATTATGCGAAACTCAGTTCACGCGTAAATGACGGTTATTCTTACGACTGGTATTACGACTCATATTATACGAATACCTTAAGTGACCGCCAGATGAACCGTCATACGAGAAATACCTTGAAGGGTGTGAGTACTCTGAAATTAGGTCTTGAGCTGAAACCATTCGAGAATTTCTCTGTAAGAGTGGGTTACAATTATGTATCACCGCTGTATGAGAAGAACGGTTACAAGGACGGCACGCTTAATTCTCCGGGCTCTTACTATGCTTCACAGACGGATTACACCAATTGGGGAGCGACAGACAGGTTTACAGCCGGTGTGGGATATAATTTTGATAATTTCTCCGTTGACCTCGCTTATCAGTTCACTAAACAGCAGGGTGATTTCTATCCATTCACAAGTTATTATGGAAGTACAAGCGAAGACAATAACATCTGCAGTGCAGTACAGGTTGACAACAAGAGGCACCAGCTTCTTTTGACTTTGGGTTATCATTTCTGATATAATAAAAATTTTGATTGCGGATTACAGTTATACATCCTATGTTTCTGTGATGGTGCTGTGATCCGCAATTTTATTTATCATAAAAGGTATTTTGAAATATGTCATGGAAATTGGAACGACCGTGCTATATTTTGGAAGAGGTTCTGTTGAGGAAAAATCTGCAACTCATAAAGAGTATTGCTGACGAGTCTGATGTGGAGTTTATCCTCGCTTTCAAAGCATTTGCCTTGTGGAAGACATTTCCAATATTCAGGGAGTATATCAACGCCACTACTGCCAGCTCGCTGTTTGAGGCACGTTTGGCCTTCGAGGAATTTGGAGCGAAAGCGCATACATATTCTCCTGCATATACTGATTATGAGATAGAAGATATAGCACGCTGTTCCTCGCATCTTACATTCAACTCTTTTTCGCAGTATTCCCGTTACCATGAAAAGGCGAGGATCGCCAACAGTGAGTTGAGTTTCGGTTTGCGCATAAATCCAGAGTATTCGGAGATTGGCACATTACTTTATAACCCCTGTGCGCCTGGTTCTCGTTTCGGTGTTCTTGCGGATGATATGCCCGAGCAGTTGCCTTCTGACATCGAGGGCTTGCATTTCCACTGCCATTGTGAGAGTGGGGCTGACGTTCTTAAGAGAACGTTGTCTCATGTTGAGGAGAAGTTTTCCAAGTGGTTCGGTCAGATTAAGTGGATCAATTTCGGTGGCGGTCATCTTGTTACACGCAAGGACTATGACATTGCTCTTTTGACAAAGATTCTGAAAGATTTTCATAATAGATACCCTCATTTGAAAGTTATCCTTGAGCCAGGCAGTGCTTTTGGTTGGCAGACGGGTTTCCTTGTGTCTCAGGTTGTAGATATAGTGGAAAATCATGGGATAAAGACGGCAATTCTGAATGTCAGTTTTACCTGCCACATGCCCGACTGCCTTGAAATGCCTTATATTCCTGTCGTGCGTGGGGCGGAGACTTTGGAGGGGAATCTAACTGACGATATAATGAGTGAGCCGAAAGTTTACCGGCTTGGCGGCAACAGTTGCCTGTCGGGTGATTATATGGGTATGTGGCGGTTTCCAAAACAACTTGAAATCGGAGACAGCGTGATTTTTGAGGATATGCTCCACTACACAACTGTTAAGACCAATATGTTCAATGGTATATGTCATCCATCAATAGCTCTATTGCATACAGATGGATGGCTTGAGATGTTGCGGGAGTTCACATATAAGGATTATAGAGACCGTATGGACTGACATTTGTGTTTGAAAAATTTGCGTGTTGAAAAATTTAATGAAATTTTTTGCGGATTTCGGAAAAAGCAGTATCTTTGCAACCGCATTTAGTGAAATGCTTGTTCTAAGGAATAAAATGCGGAAATAGCTCAGTTGGTAGAGCACGACCTTGCCAAGGTCGGGGTCGCGGGTTCGAGTCCCGTTTTCCGCTCTCACATTTTGGATAAACGGCAGTAGGAAGGTTATCCCTTTCTGTATTGGAAAGAGGCCCAGGTGGCGGAATTGGTAGACGCGCACGTTTCAGGTGCGTGTGTTTAACGGCGTGCAGGTTCGAGTCCTGTTCTGGGCACGATTTATCCAAAATGAAATAGTTACGTTGGAGAGGTGGCGGAATTGGTAGACGCGCTACTTTGAGGGGGTAGTGAAAGTGTTTTCGTGGGAGTTCGAGTCTCCTCCTCTTCACATAATTGTGGAATTCTTGTTGCGGAAATAGCTCAGTTGGTAGAGCACGACCTTGCCAAGGTCGGGGTCGCGGGTTCGAGTCCCGTTTTCCGCTCTGTATTTGATTTATTTCAAAAACGCAAAAATACGATAATGAATTTATATTTGAGATATTTTGATAAAGAGGCATTGGTGACATCGGTGAATGACGCAATTGCCTTTTTAAGTACTATTGACGAAATAACCATCACTCCTGACTTGGAAGAGGATATCAGGGAATATGCCGCAAGTGAAGTGTTCTATCCAAAGCGTTATAAAATCCGTCCTCGTGTGTATTTCATCATCATCAAGACAGAGGCAGCCACGATGCTCGACTTCAAGCAGAAGAAGGCGCTGCGTGCCAATATGAATGGCAACGGCGATGACCAAAGACCCATAGTGTCTCCTGTCATTGCACATCTAAATGAGCAGCGTGCTGGTTGGTATGAGGGTTCACTTGATTTCAAGAGGGTGGTACTTGTGCCAATAACAGGAAAGCATGAGTATAGAGACACACATTTCGTGGCTAACTGCAAGGCGATGTCGGGTATTGACTGCTATAACCGTATAGTTGAGCACTTGCGCACCCGTGTTGACTCGCGCAGTCAGTTTCCCTCCGCAAAGGGCAAGAATTTCAAGTTCAAGTATTTAGGGATGTGGAAATAAGCGCAAAGGCTTGTTTGAGAAAACTTAATTGCTTAAACAACAATAATCTAATATAATATGAATAAGATAATGCTTATAGGCAATGTTGGCAAGGAGCCGTCGGTACGTTATTTTGACAACGATCAGGCGGTGGCTACCCTTACGCTCGCCACTACGGAGCGAGGCTATACATTGCAGAACGGCACACAGGTGCCTGAGAGGACCGATTGGCATAACATCGTGTTCAATCGTGGCTTGGCAAAGGTGGTAGAACGCTATGTCCATAAGGGTGACAAGTTGTATGTGGATGGCCGGATACATTACCGTACCTACGATGACAACAAGGGCATCCGCCATTATATCACTGAGGTGTTTGCCGAGAATTTGGAGCTGCTTACTCAGAGGTCATCCAAGGAAAACGTACAGCAACAGCAGGATGCAGCCAATTCTACCGACAACAGTAATGCACCTTTCTGAAAATAGCCGATGGTTTCCGGTTTGCATATTCATATTATAAACCTGATTGATTGTGGCCCTTCTCTCAATAAGACAGGTTTCTGATGATATTATTTTGGGGTTGTGGAAAATAGAGGAAACATCAGCCTCTTTGTTCCATAACTTTTGTTTTCTTGAGAAATATAGAAACAGTTTTTCTGACTTGTATAAGTCGGAAAAGCGGTTGTGTGAGGTACTTGCGGTGAGGGTGCTTGTTCACGAGTTGCTCGGAACAGATGTTGCCTTGTCGCACTATGCGAATGGTGCGCCCCGTTTGGGAAATGGCATGAACATCGGTATCAGTCATACCAAAGGGTATGCGGCGGTTATTATCTCAAAGCAATATCGTGTGTCGGTGGATATTGAGCGTATCAGCAATCGTGTAAGCAGGATAACTGACAAGTTTTTGCGTCCTGACGAAAAAGCAGACACGGTCATTGAACAGCTTTTGCATTGGTGTACCAAAGAAACATTGTATAAGCTATATCCCGAAGATGACTTGAAGTTTGAGGAGATGAAAGTGTCGGACATTGATGGAAATGAAACTGAAGGCATTATAAAGGCGAAGAATATCAAACATGAAGAAAAAGTTGATGTCAGATATCACATTTCAGATAACTATGTCCTGACCTTTGCTTTCTTGTGAAAGGATATCTCAAGCAATTTTGTATTTTGAAACAAAAAGAGCTGACCATAACGGCCGGCTCTAATCGAACTAAAAATTATTAACATTATAATCGTGCCAACTGAACGGTGAAATGTCTCATCAGTGGTGCTTCCCAAAGAATTTTCACGCCACGGGTGATTTGTTCACGTCTTTCATAAACATTCTTTAGTGCTGCGGCGATAACAGCTATGTGATTATCAGTATATACTCTGCGGGGAATGGCGAGGCGGCACAGGTCAAGACCACCAAAACGGTTCTCGTGAGTAATGGGGTCACGGTCAGCAAGTATATATCCTATTTCGCAACCACGGATGCCCGCCTCCAAATATAGTTCTATTGTCAATGTTTGGGCGGGGAACTCCTCTTTCGGTACGTGTGAAAGCAGTTTTCTTGCATCCACGAAGATAGCATGCCCTCCTGCTGGTCGCTGATACGGCACACCATATTCATCAAGAAGTTTTGCTAGCAGTTGTACTTGGTGAATGCGTGTCTCAAGGTTGTCAAACTCGGTGTTCTCGTCTAACCCGATAGCAAGGGCATTCAGGTCCCTGCCGTTCATGCCGCCGTATGTCAGGTAGCCCTCAAACTGTATGCAGTAGCCCTTTGCCCCTTCATACCAGTCTTTCAACCTGGTGGCTATGAAACCGCCCATATTCACAAGTCCGTCCTTCTTTGCGCTCATCGTCATGCCGTCTGCCAAGGCGAACATCTCAAGTGTAATTTCTTTAATAGTTTTGTCTGCATATCCCTTCTCACGTGTCTTTATGAAATAGGCGTTCTCTGCAAAGCGGGCGGAGTCGAAAAGTACAGGTTTGCCGTATTTGTCTGCAATGGCGCGTATCTGTTTCAGGTTCTCCATTGAGACAGGCTGGCCGCCGGCCGTATTGTTGGTTATGGTGATGATGATGAACGGTATCTTGTCAGCGTGCTCTGCAAGTGCCTTTTCCAATTTCACCGGGTCAACATTACCCTTGAAAGGAATCTCCAACTGTGTATCTTTTGCCTCGTCAACGGTGCAGTCGAGGGCTATTGCCTTGCGCCCCTCGATATGGCCCTTTGTGGTGTCAAAGTGGGAATTGCCGGGAACTATATCGCCCTCGTGCACGAGGTAGGAGAACAGCACGTTTTCTGCCGCACGTCCCTGATGTGTCGGTATGATGTACTCGAATCCTGTAAGGCGTTGAACGGTCTCCTTGAATTTGAAAAACGAGGATGCACCTGCATAACTCTCATCACCGGTCATTATGCCAGCCCATTGACGGTCGCTCATCGCCCCTGTTCCTGAGTCGGTAAGTAAGTCAATATACACTTGTTCAGCTTTCAGCTGAAACACATTATAGTGAGCCTCTTTCATCCACTGTTCACGTTCTTCACGTGTACTTTTGTGTATTTGCTCTATCATTTTAATCTTCCATGATTCTGCGAATGGTAAATTCATAAATATTAGTCTTTTATTCATTTAGTGCGTCAAAAATAGGTATTTTATTTCATTCCAACAACAAAATTGGTTATTTTTTCATGTTTTATTCATGTTAAAGTTTATTATGAGAATTTTAAAAGACTATATCGAAACTGCCGTGTTATTTAAAAATGATTGGATTTGTTGCCTTTTGGGTACATAGCTCAACACCTATGTTCTCGTTAATATTAATTTAGGCTTTAGAATATAACAATTTAATATGAAAACAAATCATTAGTTCGCTTGTCTTTCAAACAATAGAACACTCTGCTGCTTTTCTTGTTTTTTTGGACTTGTGGCATTGTTTCAAGGTG
Organism: Prevotella sp.; assembly: GCA_021204605.1. Classification (GTDB taxonomy): domain Bacteria; phylum Bacteroidota; class Bacteroidia; order Bacteroidales; family Bacteroidaceae; genus Prevotella. Next base: position 7,213 of record JAJPZD010000171.1, on the reverse strand, counting down.
CTTTTTCATTTCTGCATCAGACCAATCAATTTTTAATTTTAAAATTATGTTCTTTGATGTAATTTCTTCTTCTTTTGACAAGATAGAAATAATCCTTTCATCCAAGTTCTCCTTTTCTTCCTGCTGCTTTTGTTTCTTCTCATCCATGAGGTTTTCAATTTGACACCCATTTATGTCAACGGCTATTGCACCTTTGTCAATGAGTTGAAGGTTGGCATTTTTCTCATTTTCTCCAGGACAGCGCACATAGATTGTTCTCTTTTTCTTGAGTCCATCTATAACGCCCGACCATGTTCCACCCTTGTTGTCGCTTTGTGCCACATATATTTCAGAAGCCATGCCGTAAATAATAGGATTTCTCGCCATCGCAAACTCCACGCTCCATGGAGCTTTAGGGGCAAAAGGACTCATTACAATCACCCGACCTTGGGCAATATACTTATAATATTGCTTGAACCCTGAAGCAAATGTCATTATACCTTGTGGCAAAACGATAACGCTTTTACCGCCAGCCTCAAGAGTAGAATCCAAAGCCTGCCTGTCAACACCTTTTGCAAAGCCACTAACAACGACTTTGTTGTCAGAAGAAGCCTTTTTAGCCACTTTTTTTGTAAAATTCAGTGATATTTCATCTGCGTTGCGGGAACCGACAATAGCAATTGATGGCTCAAGGAAAAGTTCTTTGTTACCTTTTGTGAATATAACTGTTGGAGAGCCCATACCGAGATGGTCTTTTAATATTTTAGGATAGTCGTCAGAGTGTATGGGGAAAATCTCATAACCTTGAGACAACATATTTTCTACTAAGAATGAATTATTTGCCAACTGACTATATGCAGACTTAAATATTTTTGTTTCAGTATCAGTCATTCCTAACTCAGACCAGCAAGACTGGTTTTCAAACAACTCAATTATTGAGATTTTTGGTGTGTGTGAGAAGCATTTTACGTAAATCTCATTCTTTCTTCTTGTCCACATCTTCGGCATTAAAGCCAATGTGACCCAATATGTCAATTCTTGTATATTCATAATGTACCTCCTACTGTTTTTGCAATTACTATTGGAACAATCCATTTCGCTCCCCGACAAGTCAATGTGGAGCCAATCTCTTTCAAAGTGGCGCCACTATCGAAAATATCATCAATTAGAAGGATGGTCTTATCCTTAACGATATCAGAATCTATGTCGAAAGCGTCCTTAACGTTGTCCCTTTTGCTATATGTGTTTTGGAAAATCTTCTGTTCTGCTGTTTCTCTCGTCTTTTTCAGATCATGAGAAATAGGAACTTTAATTGTGTAGGCAAACTTTGTTGCAAAGTTTCTCACCAAATTTCCTGAATGGGTTGGCGGTACGTATAATACAAGGTCGAAATGTATGTCCTTGTATTTCTTGCCAAATAAGGAAAGTGTTTTTATAAGCAAGAAGTCAGGAAAATCACCGCCGTTTTCATACTTAGACCGATGTAATGCTGCCCCAATATTTGAAACACCATAAAAAGACGCTGCATAACCGTTGATTAATCTCGAAGCCGTATTAATATGTTTATCAATAGCCTCATTTATTACTATCTGATTTTCATCAGAGAAAATGCTTAGGTCATATTGTATGTTTAATTTGGCTAAAACCTCATTGTTGTCTGACAGTTCCAAGACATCAGGCTTGACATATTTAATTTTCATTCCATTTTTTGCCCTTGTTGTAGAAGCAACGTCAAGAATGGGGAAAAACGTATCCCTAAACTCATCAAGTTTTTTTGAAAGGATTTCATTATGTTCAAAAGCCAATTCAGTCAAATTCGTGTTGTCGCAATTGCTGTAAACCGTTTGTGTCTCATTGTCAAGAAATCTACATAAATATTCCATTCTTGGCATATCAGTAAAGATATAGTCAACCATTGATTTAAGGTCGCTTAGCTTAGCTTCACGCAATTCTTCGAACTTGGAAATATCCAGTTCTTGGGCGTTATACTGATATTCATATTTCTTTGATTTGCCGTAAATAGCTTCCTTTATGATACCTTGTTCAATTAAATCAGCCTTGATTACCCTTGCCTGATTTTGCTTGAGATTTGCCCTTTTCGTCAATTCACGTTCAGAAAGAAGTTCTTCTTTGAGTAAGTCAATAACTCTCATGTATTTCTTGATTGGCGGGCGGGCATTCTCAATAAAAGAAAGGGGCAGTTGGCAGTCGGCATATCTGTTTTCTTCGTCCTTTTCCTCATTGAAAAATAAGATTATCTTAGTAGGTTTACCATCCCTTCCTGCCCTGCCAATTTCCTGATAGTAATGAATGGGAGATACAGGTATTTGAGTATGTATAATGAAACGGATATCAGGTTTGTCGATGCCCATACCTAATGCATTTGTGGAAACAACACATTTATATCTGTTCGCCATCAAACCATTTTCAATGTCTTTACGGGTAGCAGCATCAAATCCCGCATTGTAATCGATGGCATCTATACCAACAAATTTAAGCCATTCAGCATAGACACCAGTATCAACCCTTGTTCCGGTATAAATCAATCCTGTGCCTGGCAGGCTATTTAAATTTGCCGCAAGCCAAATCAATTTATTGTCTTCGGATTTAACACGGATGACATATAATTGCAAGTTAGGTCTTACGAGGTCTCCTCTTATCGTTGTGAGAGGCCCTCCGATTTGTTGTTCAATATCATGCTGTACCCTTTTGGTTGCCGTTGCTGTGGTTGCCAAGACGGGCAGGGAGACAGGCAATAATTTCACGAGGTCAATAATTCTTCTGAAAGCAGGGCGAAAATCATGCCCCCATGTAGAGATTGTGTGGGCCTCATCAATGACAACCATCGAGAGTTTCATCATTTTAGTTGCTTCAATCCACTCCTGATTTTCTTGTCTTTCAGGAGCGATATAAAGTATTTTTATCTTTCCTTCCAATGCATTTTGAATAGCAAATGTGTTGTCTTCGGGAGATTGCTCGGAATTGATATAGGCAGCAGGAATACCTTTTTTGCATAGACTGTTTACTTGATCACGCATAAGAGCAATCAATGGAGAGAAAATCACTGTGATTCCCTCAAACAGAGTAGCGGGGAATTGATAGCACAAAGACTTGCCAAACCCCGTACGCTCTATCATGAGAATACGTTCACCTTTAAAGATTTTATCTATTGCCAACCACTGTTCATCATAGAAATGGTCTATACTAAAAACCTCTTTAAGTTTTTTTTCTGCTTCTTGTCTTGTGATATTTATCATATTCTATGAAAATATTCTTATGCTTTTACAGATTAATTCTGATTAAGACGATTATTTCCCTTACAAAGATACAAAATTCCTATGATTTCATCCTTTTGTGTCAACTAAATTTTATGTAAATGCTGATTCTTTACTTTTTATTTATAGTATATGAATAAAAAGTTTGTCTTTTATGGTAATTTCTTTGTGATTACGAAAATTATTACGATATTTGCGTTACGAAATTTACGTAACGTTAAAAACGAAATAGCATGAGACCGAATAATCCTTTTCTGATATCGGGGTATCACAGTCCTGAATATTTCTGTGACCGTGAGCGAGAGACTGCGACAATTCTCGATGCTCTGCATAATGGGCGAAATGTAATGATGATTGCACCACGCCGTATGGGTAAAACGGGATTAATCCGCCATGTTTTTTATCGTCTCAACGAACAGGTGGCGGACATTGTCATGTTTTATATGGATATTTATCCTACACAGACGTTAGGCCAGTTTGTGCGCCTTTTTGCCAATACCGTGTTGGGAAAGTTGGATTCTGCGCCGCAAAAGGCGTTGAGCCGCATTTCACGGTTTATCCGTAGTTGTCGCCCTGTATTCACCATTGACGAGTTGACAGGTGTTCCGAAAGTAACGGTTGACATTTCTCCGTCAGATGAGGAGAAAACGCTGAAAGAGATATTTGAATATTTCGGTTCATCAGAGAGACGTTGCTATATCGCAATTGACGAGTTTCAGCAGATTACAGAATATGCGGAAAAGGGTATTGAGGCGTTGTTGCGCTCATATATCCAGTTTTTGCCGAATGTCAACTTTATTTTTTCTGGCAGCAAGCAACATGTAATGAATGAGATGTTCACGTCATCAAAGAGACCTTTTTACCAGAGTACACAATTGCTCAACATCAATACAATCAACTGTGAGGCGTATGCCCGTTTTGCGATAGACCATTTCGCAAATAACAATACACAACTACCGCAGGAGATTTTTAATGCGATATATGATAGATTTGAAGGACACACATGGTATGTTCAGTGCCTTCTCAATCGTCTTTATGCGTACAACCGAGATGTGGATAATGAGTTGGTTGTTAATGCTACCGAACAGATAATTTCTGAACAGAGCTATTCGTATGCTGATTTATTGAGGGCATATCCTGAAGGTTGCATCCGCTTGTTGAAAGCCATTGCCCATGAGGGCTGTGCAAAGGAAATTATGGCAGGTGGTTTTATACGCAAATATAATCTTCGTGCCGCAAGCAGTGTAAATTCGGCATTGAAAAAACTGCTCCACAACGAACTTGTTTATCAAACTGCCAACGGCTACACAATTTACGACCGCTTTATGGGTGAGTGGCTACGCAGGATGCCGTTCTAAAAAGGATTTCTTATCTGAAAGACCAAGGTTAAAATCATAATTTTATCAAATATATTTTAATGTATAACTATAATCAATATTATTTATGGAAAAGTATAAAGACAAGGTTTTAGGTTCTATGATGGGAGGCGCAGTTGGCGATGCCTTGGGATATCCTATTGGAACTATGACATATAAACAAATAATCGACCGTTATGGGGATAAAGGTTTCACTCGATATGTATTAAATAAAAAGGGGGAGGCAGAAATCTCTGATGGCACTCAAATGTCATTATTCACTGCAAATGGCGTATTGGTTTGCTTTACGCGATATGCCTGCCATGGTATATTGGGAGCAGGCCCCGCTGATTATATAAGAGATTCATATTTAGAGTGGCTGCAAACCCAAATAGGTAATATCGATTACACCCATTGGCATTGTAATTGGATCAGGGATGTGAGAGAATTACATAAGAGGCGTACACCGGGAACAACCTGCATATCCGCATTACAACAGTTGGCCAAGCATGAAACGGTGGAAAACAACAGTAAGGGATGTGGCGGTATCATGCGTACAGCACCAATACCATTATTCATGGCAAATCCGTACATGGCGTGTGATACTGAGTTTATTGTTAAAACAGCAATGAAAACGGCGGAAATAACACATAAGCATCCGTTAGGGCAATTGCCGGCGGCTTTATTGGCATATATCATTGCGGAAGTAATGCCTTTGGCTTACGCCACGAGAGAGCAATTACGCTCATATATTAACAGTGGTCTCTATTTCCTAAAAAAGCACTATCCTGACCATCAAGCTCATTTAGACAAGTTGAAAGGGATAATTGATGTCGCTGTCAAATTATCAGGGGAAAAAGATAAGAGTGATGCCGAAGCGATAGCCTTGTTGGGAAAAGGATGGGCTGCGGACGAGACATTGGCCATTGCGATATATTGTGTACTTAAATACAGCGAAGATTTTGAGAAGGCAATAATAGCCGCTGTCAACCATTCGGGCAATAGTGCTTCAACAGGAGCAGTAACGGGGAATATAATGGGAGCATTATGGGGATATGATGCGATACCTGCCCATTTTAAAGAGCATCTTGAATTAAGATGGCTCATAGAAGAAATTTCCACAGATTTGGCGACTGGCATAATAGTGAGTGAATATATTGATTGTTATGACACCCCTGAAAAGAGAAGGTGGATGAGCAAGTATGTTGATTTAGTGCAAAAAGATTGTGTCCCCATCAAAAATTCTTATTTGGTTCACCGCGAATTGAATATTTACGCCGGTGAATATCCTGGTGATAAAACAGAGTATGAGTGCAAGTTAAAGTTAGGACAAGTCGCATTTAAATGTTCTTATTTCTTCGATTTAACAACACCAGGCGAATTAATGCCGTATAACCAATATTTGGATGAGATTGGGAGGGGAATGGGAGAGGAAATTTACTATGGGAGATTTCCTATTGCCAATTGCGGCATACCCTCCAATACAAGTAGTGTGGCACGTTTATTAGATAAGATAATAGAGATCGGGAAAAACAGTCTTTATCGCGCCATTTACATTCATGATTGGGGCGGAGTGGGAAGAACAGGAACCATAGTGGCATGTCTTTACGCATATCTATTAAAAGGGAAGGGACTTTCAGCAGATGTCATATATAAACAAGCGATACATAGTTTAGATGAGAGCTTTTATCGTTATCCTAAGTCAAAAAATCATGTTTCTCCTGAAAATAATATGCAGAGGGATTTTATACGGCGATTTATACAAAACGAATGTGTATAGTTCATAATTAAATATACTGGTAGGGTGGTGTTTCATTCAATATGAGATGTCGTTTGTTGGAAATATTCCTATTTTCGCCACCTAATTTGAGAATCGACACTACAAGTATCTCTGATAGGGATTTTGAAGCTGATTTGGATTCCGCAAGCGATTTCTTACCTTCGTTCAACTAATGTAGGGACACAATTTATTGAGTCCGCACGCCCCAACGGGGCGTATGAATAGACATTACATAATGGCAAACTGCTGTGAACAAATTGCATAAATACATTCTTTCTCCGAAACGAGCGGACTCAATAAATTACTTTCCGTGATTTACCTCACGCTCGGTAAAACAAACAAGTTTGATTGCACTCGCTAAATCGGGAAATCTCCCGTAAAACTGTGGGTGTAATCCCCACAAGTACCCCACAAGAAAAAGCTATTGTTAAAGTAATAGCTAACAGTTTATTTTCCTTAAAGGAAATAATGGAACTTATGGCATTGAAAGACCGAAAAAGTTTTTTGGACAGCTACCTTAATCCAGCTATCGAGTCTGGATTCATAGAGTTACTTTATCCAGAAAGCCCCAAGCATCCAAAACAAAAATACCGCCTTACCGACACAAAGGAAAGGTGTACATTCAACATAGAAGTGCAACACCCTCGCCTCCCACCTACGTCCTTGGAGCGTAGCGGAAAGGACGTAGGTGGGAGGCGAAAAAATTTGTTTTCAGCTCCTGGAGTTACTGGCAATACAAAAAAACAAAAAGGGAGACCACCGTCTCCCGAGGATTAATTACTTTTGTATTGTCTATGTACAAGCATTTAACCCGTGAGCAAAGG
>JAJPZD010000285.1 GCA_021204605.1 Prevotella sp. | reverse complement strand
GAATTTAAAGTTAATATAATCTAACTATTCATCTTTATATGAGCGTTTTACAAAAATTTTTTCTACATTTGCTCGACAAAAAAATATGACTATAAATAATCATGCAAAACAAATAATGGAAAACAACAACATAAGTCCAATATTGAATAATCCATACGAGGAACCTCAATGGCATTATGATGCCACGCCTGATGGAAATCTTGATTATTCAAAAACTATAAAGGGAAGGAGACCGTATGCGGCAAATCTAACTGTAATACCCACTACCAGTGCTAACAACACTATTTTCTCAAACGAAGATATTCCTATAGAAGATAATAATGCCCCTTTTATAAATCAAATTCGTGAAGTAGTTAAAAAATGGCGTAATCAAAATTATACGAAAGTAACGAGAACAACTCGTGAGCTGTTAACATATTGGTTTCTCAATCCAGAAAGAGAATTAAATAAATCTCTGTTCTTTTGTCAAAGAGAAGCAGTTGAAACGGCTATATATCTCAATGAAGTAGCACCAAGAGACCCAAATATGGGACTTAGTATATTAGATAATCTTGATAAGCGAAGACAAACCATATCTGATAAGTACGAAGATGTTTTACCTCGGACAGCATTCAAAATGGCAACAGGCACAGGAAAGACTGTTGTTATGGCAATGCTCATTCTATATCATTATATAAACAAGAAAGAGAACCCGCAAGATACTAGGTTTGCAAACCATTTTCTTCTTGTTGCACCTGGCATTACCATTAGAGATAGACTTGGCGTTTTATATATTGATGAGTCAGGAAAATCATCATACGATAAACTTGACTATTATCATCAAAGGGAATTAATACCCGAAAAATATTCCAAACTTCTCGGTGGACTTAATTCGGTAATTACGATTACCAATTATCATCAGTTTGAGCCAAAGGTATATACAGGTAAGAAAGCAAGTCCATTTGATGGTAAGATAAAATATCAGGATGGCGTGTTGGTAAAGCAAAAGGACAAGGAAGAATTTTCTTCCGTTCTTTCAAGGATTCTCGGCAAGAACATGAAAGGTAAACGAATAGTTGTTATCAACGATGAGGCTCATCATTGCTATCTGCCGAAAGAAAACAACAAAAAGAAAAAATCGGAGGAGGAACAAGATACTGATGAAGAAAATAAGAAAGCAATGGTTTGGTATGAAGGATTACGACAGATGAAACATCTTGGCTATAAAGTTCAAGAAGTTTATGACTTATCCGCAACGCCATATTATCTTAATGGTTCCGGTTATACGCCGTATTCATTGTTCCCTTGGGTTGTAAGTGATTTTGGTCTTGTAGATGCCATTGAAAGTGGACTTGTCAAGATACCGTTCCTTCCTACAATGGACACTTCTCATGATCTTAATGAGCCTAAATTACGCAACATTTATCAGCATATCAGTCAGGATTTACCTAAGAAAGGTCAGAAAAAAGTAAAGAAAGAGGAGAAAGAGAAAGAAAACGGGGATGAAAAGCCGAAAGGAGAGAAAGCGCCAAATCTTCCTTCATTGCTTAATCTTGCTTTGGAGCAGTTTGTCAAGGATTATGAGGATTATGATAATGGCATCCGTCTAAATGATGAAATGGCGAAGAACTTGTTTTCCGCACCGCCTGTCTTTATCGTTGTATGTAATAACACCACTGTTTCAAAAGAGGTTTTCAAATACATGGCCGGTTACGAGACTGTAGATACAAAGGGTAACACTATTTATGTCGATGGACATTTCGATGTCTTTTCCAATTATAAAAACGGATTGCCTAAACGTAGGCAACCATCACTACTTATTGACAGCAATGCCATTGATGAGGCAAATACATTAGTTGATGATGACTTCAAAAAGACTTTCGCAACTGAAATCAGCCAGTTCAAAAAAGAATATGCGATACTTCACGGGGCTGGCAGTGCGGATAACCTTTCTGACGGTGACATTCTCAGGGAAGTTGTAAACAGCGTGGGAAAACAGGGCAGGCTCGGTCAGGACATCCGTCTTGTCGTTTCTGTCTCCATGCTTACTGAAGGTTGGGATGCCAATACGGTGACACATATTTGTGGAGTACGTGCTTTCGGCTCTCAACTTCTATGTGAACAGGTTGCGGGACGTGCCTTGCGTCGGCAAAACTACGACCTTGTGGCATACGACCAGAAAGGAAATGAGATTGACCAAAAGAATTTAAAGAGATACAACAAAGAGAATATCGTTTGGAAATTTCCTCCTGAATATGCTCACATAATAGGAGTGCCGTTCAAGACATTCAAGGGTGGCGGTGCCGGTACTCCTCCGCTTGCAAAGCCAAAGACAGTTATCAAGGCTTTAAGTGAACGTGCTGAGTATGAAATTAAGTTTCCTAATATCGTTGGCTATCGTTGCGAAAATAAAATGGGAACAATAGAGGCCGACTATACTAATGAGCCTCATTTCAAATTAAACTTTAATGAAATCCCCGATGAGACGATATTGGCAACTCCTATAGGTGAGGAAATTAAAGTGTTGAAAAAGGATTATCGTGATCTCCGTGATGCCCATGTTATCTATGTGCTTAATAACTGAAAAGCGATATACAACTGTAAAGATTTAGTACTTTCAAATCTTTTGTCAAGTTCATAACAGAAAATGATATTCCCACTGCACTTTATCGGACACCAATATTATGTTTTAAGGGAGAAATTCGTAGTGTATCTTACCTAAAAGGATCCGTGTAACTAGAATTTTATAAATATTCCTATTCTCCAGTCAATGACTGATGTTTTCAAATTTTTGTTGTTTATTCAAATGACTGGTGAACAGAAAAATTACAATCCAAGCATTAGTGCCGGCTGAATGCCAAGAACTTTGCAAAGCAAACTTGCAATCTTCAAAGTCGGTTCAGAGCGCCCTGCCACATAATCGTTCACACGTGAAGGACTTACCCCTATCTCGGCGGCGAGTTGCCTCTGTGTCATTCCCTTTTCTTCAAGGGAAAGCACAATCAATTCAGCAACAGTAGGCTTTCCAATGGGGTAATGTTTCTTCTCATACGCCATGACAATATCGGAAACAATAGATAATTCTACCGCATTCTTGTCATCTGCAGGAGTGTTGTCATTTACTATTGGTAGAAGTTCCTCAATCCTCGCCAATGCATATTCATACTGCTCTTTTGTAATCTCATCCATAATTTCATACTCTTATATCGTTGAACAATCTATTTTGTCGTACTCTTTATGAGTGCCAACCCATCGTATATATATGTATCCCATAACAAATTTGATAACAACTACCAAGCGATAACGATTACCTCTGATGTCGAAAACATAGTGTTGATTACCAACAAAATCTGTGGAACGAAAGTCAACTTTAATATCTGACAGACTTTTCCATTCTGCATTCTCCGCTATTTCATACCATCGCTCCAACACAACACGAGAATCTTCGAACCCTTTGGTCTCATAAAATTCACGTAATTTTTTATGTGATATAA
>JAJPZD010000222.1 GCA_021204605.1 Prevotella sp. | reverse complement strand
AACTATCTTTTTCATAACTGTAATATTTTAATCGTTCAACTTTGCACTATTGCTTGTTTTCTGTTGCAAAGTAACAAAGAAAATACCAACTCACAAACGGTTTTTCCCTAACATATAAGCGGAAAATCCCTACACTTTATCTTGTCGCTCTGAAACCATCCATATTGCTGTAACGGCGGTGCATAAAACGAGTATGGATGTTTTTTATCCAAAGGGGATGAAAAACGATGAATAGCATTCCAATGATAAGGATGATAAGGCATGCAATATCCTCCGAAAACATACTTTTAAGAATGAGTATGAACATTATCGGAACAAACATCACAAGCAGTTCCACCACGATTTGGGAATAGTTGTTCATATTCCCTTTTGCCGTCAACTTGGTGTTCAGAGGAATGGCCTGTTTATTGTAAACCGCCATCTGCATTAGCAGACAATAGACAGGCCCTGCCACAAAACTCATCATTGAAAGAAGCATTAAAAACGATTCCCTGCCTGTGAACACGGTTGCGAGAAGTGAAAGAAAAGGAACAAGCAACAATGAGACATAAAGATAATATTTCGCTTTCAGCAACGAATAGATATTTTCCTTGTGTACCAGCAGAAAGTCAATGTAATTACCCTCTGCACTCATTATCTTAATAAGGAGCATAGCTCCATAAATCACAAAAGCAAAGACAATGCAGAATGACTGCATGAAACTGTTTTCATACAAATCGGTATATATAATGAGGCTATAAATTACAGCTACTAATGTGGAGAACACAAACGACTTACGCAAATTCTTGTTGCGCATTAGACTTTTTATTTCAAGCTTGATATATTGCCCTGTCTCACCATATCTATCCAATAACCGAAGTCCTGTTACTTTCCTTAATTTCACGCTTTCCTGATTGGCATTCTCCAAATAGACAAAATGATACTGCATCCGCTTGTTGACCTCAAAAAAAAACCAAAGAACAAGCAAAAGACATATATAAGCTAACGGATTCCAAAAAGTAAATGCCGTGCCGATATATGCGAAAGTATCAAACAGCAAATCAAAATTGCTGAAATAAAGCGGTGAGAAAAGCAAAACATACAACAACAACGGCAAAAACCACCATTTCATGCTCTGATTAATCAATGTTCGGACAAGCATATACCACTGGCTGTTGATTATCACCATTATCTGGTAAGAGACCACAAGTCCCAATGCGGCAAAAAAACCCTCATTGAACATAATCGTCATTATGGAATATGGCACTGTCAGCGCTAACCATATCAGGTTGCCCGATGAAAACATCGCTGAAACAACGAACACCTCGACACATGCATACTTTGATATAGGCAAAAGGGTATATGGCTTAGTCTGTTGTGCCGGCGTCTGCTGAAAACCGAACCTAAAAAGAAAATCAATTAACAGAAGGAAAGGTAGAATGCCAAAAATCATCTCGTATGGCGTACATGTATCCATCTCGTTGGCTATCATGGCAAGTCCAACGGAAAAAAACATCAAATAGCCAACAGCAAAAACAAGCAACACCGACAATATCACCTTTGCCGCCCTGTTGCGCTCATAAATTGGGCTGCGCTTTTCTGAAAGCCTTATATGCTTACGCAACCCCCTCCAACCCTCCCATAAGGGGGAGAGCTTTAAACTCTTAATGTGATTAACTGCCATTCTTACGTTCTCGATTCCCTCCCTATAGGAGGGGGAGGGCTATTAGAAGGAAGGGCTTTTACCTTAAATCTATCACTTCTGCTTTCGGATAGTCATTTGAGTTGAAACGGAAATCTGAATCACTGTAACTCTCTGTCTTGAAATCTGACACCTTGATCGTAGTCCATGCGCTGCCCTGAAGCATCCTTATCTCAGTGGGATGATAGCTCTTGTCAATCGTTACATACAATTCCTTGATCGTCCGTTTTGTATCTGTTGCGGTAAGGTGCACCTCCCAGCCTGTGGATACTGTCTTCATTGCAAGACTGAAACCACTCTTGTAAAGATTGATAAACTTATATGGGTTCATCGACTGCTGCTGCGCCTCAGTCGGTGTACTTATATTAACCTCATTACTACTTTTCACGTAAGTCCACTGCGTCGTGCCATCATACCACACCATGGCACCTGATGTCTGCGCCTTGAACTTATTGCCCTTTATGGAAATAGTCCCAGATGTGTTTCCCTTACTTGTATTCATACTGAAACTTGCACTTGCACCGCCTGCATTGCCTACTATGTTTGCCGTTTTGTCAAGTAACGCACGTGCCTGTTGCTCATTTTGAGCAAATATGCCAACAGCCATGAACATGGCGAGGACAATAAAAAAAATTTTTTTCATCATATCTTGTTTTTAAGCCTGTTATTTCCTTATTCTTGCTAAGAAGGTCTCAAGACTGTTCTCATCCTGTATAAGCACCTCTCGTGGCTTGCTCCCCTGAGCAGCACCCACAATACCCATTTTCTCCATCTGGTCCATAAGCCGACCTGCACGGTTGTAGCCGATAGAGAACTGCCTCTGTATCATGCTCGTGGAACCCTGCTGCGTGAGTACTATCTTCCGCGCTGCCTCATCGAAAAGAGGATCAAGACTGCCCAAGTCGGAAGCCCCCCCTCCAAACTCCCCACTATCGTCTGTAGCAGGCTCAGGCAATTCCATTGGCTCCAAAGGACCAAGTTGCCCACTTATGAATGTGTTTATCCCCTCAATTTCTGACGTATCCACAAAAGCACACTGCACCCTGACAGGCTCATTCCCGTTGAGAAAAAGCATATCACCTCGACCGATGAGCTGATTAGCACCAGGACGGTCGAGAATAGTACGGGAGTCTATCATCGCACTTACCTTGAACGCCATCCTCCCAGGAAAGTTCGCCTTGATATTACCTGTGATGATAGTGGTGGTAGGGCGCTGCGTGGCAATCACCATGTGAATACCCACTGCGCGGGCAAGCTGGGCAATACGGGCTATCGGCATCTCCACCTCCTTGCCTGCAGTCATTATAAGGTCGCCAAACTCATCGATTATCACTACAATGTATGGCATGTACTCATGACCATCACTGGGATTCAAATGACGGTTGACAAATTTCTTGTTGTATTCCTTGACATTCCTCACGCCCGCCTTCTTGAGCAGGTCGTAACGGGTATCCATAAGCTTGCACAGACTGTTCAGCGTGCGCACCACCTTTGTGACATCGGTTATTATCGAATCCTCATTGTCATCTGGCACCTTCGCCATAAAATGGTTGGCTATCGGGGAATAGACACTGAACTCCACCTTCTTCGGGTCTATAAGTACGAATTTAAGTTCATTGGGATGCTTCTTATAGAGCAGAGAGGTGATTATCACGTTAAGGCCGACTGACTTACCCTGACCAGTCGCACCGGCAACTAACAAGTGGGGAATTTTCGCCAAGTCAACCATGAACACCTCGTTCATTATAGTCTTGCCAATAGCAATAGGCAATTCCATTGTTGTCTCCTGAAATTTCTTGGAGTT
>JAJPZD010000128.1 GCA_021204605.1 Prevotella sp. | reverse complement strand
TCTGATTAAGGTATTCTTATTGAAGAAAAATTACTAATTTTGTGCTATGTTAATAATCAAAATAATCAGGCTATGAAGAAAATAGTGGTTCTAACAGGTGCCGGGATGTCGGTAGAGAGCGGTCTCAGCACTTTCAGAGATGCTGATGGGCTGTGGGAAAACTATCCTGTGTCGCGCGTGGCAACGCATGAGGGCTGGCTGCAAGACCCCGTTTATGTGAACAATTTCTACAATATGCTGCGCAAGAAGCTCGTCGAGGCGAAGCCCAACGAGGGGCATAGGCTTGTTGCGGAGCTTGAGAAGAAATATGATGTGACGGTGATAACGCAGAATGTGGATAACCTCCACGAGATGGCCGGCAGCTCCAAGGTAATACACCTGCACGGAGAGCTGATGAAGATGTGCTCCAGTTATGATACAGAAAACCCTCGTTACTGGAAGGAGATGAAACCCGGCGACATCGAAGTCGCCCCTGGAGAGAAAGCCGGCGACGGCTCGTTGCTCCGCCCATACATAGTGTTTTTCGGAGAGAACGTGCCTAATTTCAGTATTGCGGCAGATGTTGCCCAACGAGCCGACATATTTATCATTATCGGAACGTCGCTTAATGTTTATCCCGCAGCAGGACTTGTGCAATATGTAAATCAGGGTGTTCCCATATATCTCATTGACCCGAATTATGTGAGTGCAAGAGGAAATGTGGAGCATATCAAGGCCGGTGCTTCCGAAGGGATGAGGATTCTTTCTCAGAAACTGTGAAAAGTTTTCAGGGAAATCTTTTCAAAATTCCTTATTTTGCACTACCTTTGCAGTCGCAAAATCGCAATAGTTTAATAAATTCTTAAACATTAAGCAATTATGAAAATCCAAAAAGTTCATGCAAGAGAAATCCTCGACTCAAGAGGAAATCCAACAGTAGAGGTAGAAGTAACGCTTGAGAATGGTGTTATGGGGCGTGCAGCTGTTCCTTCAGGAGCATCTACAGGAGAGAATGAGGCTCTTGAGCTTCGCGACGGCGACAAGGGCCGCTATTTGGGAAAGGGTGTTCAGAAAGCTGTTGACAACGTTAATAACATCATTGCACCTGCTTTGAAGGGCGACTGTGTGCTCAACCAGCGTGCTATCGACTATAAAATGCTCGCTCTCGATGGTACACCTACGAAGAGCAAGCTCGGTGCGAATGCCGTTCTGGGAGTTTCTTTGGCCTGCGCACAGGCTGCTGCCAAGGCACTCAACATCCCATTGTACCGTTACATTGGCGGTTGCAACTCTTACACTATGCCTATTCCTATGATGAACATCATCAACGGAGGCGCTCACTCTGATGCTCCTATCGCTTTCCAGGAGTTCATGATACGTCCTGTGGGTGCTCCGACAGTCAAGGAGGCCGTCCGCATGGGTGCTGAGGTGTTCCACAACCTTTCCAAGCTGTTGAAGAAACGTGGCCTCTCTACCGCAGTAGGTGATGAGGGTGGTTTCGCTCCTGCTCTCAACGGTATCGAGGATGCTCTCGAAAGCATCTGCCAGGCTATCAAGGACGCCGGTTATGAGCCAGGCAAGGATGTTAAGATTGCTATGGACTGTGCTGCAAGCGAGTTTGCCACTTGCGAGAACGGAGAGTGGTACTACGACTATCGCCAGTTGAAGGATGGCAAGAAAAAGGATCCTAACGGCAAGAAGCTCACCGCTGCGGAGCAGATTAAGTATCTTGAGGAGCTTATCACTAAATATCCTATCGACTCCATCGAGGATGGGCTTGATGAGAACGACTGGGACAACTGGGTTAAGTTGACCGCAGCTATCGGCGACCGTTGCCAGCTCGTGGGTGATGACCTGTTCGTAACTAACGTTAAGTTCCTCCAGAAGGGTATTGAGATGGGCGCAGGCAATTCTATACTCATCAAGGTTAACCAGATTGGTTCTCTCACAGAGACTCTCGACGCTATCGAGATGGCTCACCGCCATGGCTACACCACCGTTACCTCACACCGCTCTGGTGAGACAGAGGACACCACGATAGCCGACATCGCTGTCGCTACCAACTCCGGCCAGATTAAGACAGGTTCTCTCAGCCGCACAGACCGTATGTGTAAGTACAACCAGCTCATACGTATCGAGGAGGAGCTTGGCGCCACTTCTAAATATGGTTACACAAAACTGAAGTAAGAACTCTTATACATATTATAAAAAGACCGTGCCGTGCGCGGTCTTTTTATTTTAGAGAAGCACCTTTTTACCCCCAAATACTTTATATATGGAAGAACGTGACATGAAGTGGGAGACTCTGAAAAGTGAGTACCTTATACGTCGCCCCTGGCTTACGGCAAGGCGTGACGTGGTGAGATTGCCCAACGGTGTTATAAACAACGAGTTTTATGTTTTGGAATACCCCGATTGGGTTAACGTCATTGCTGTCACCGAGAATGGCGAGTTTGTCCTGATCCGTCAATATAGGTATGGAATAGGGGAGACTAACTATGAGATTGTGGCTGGCGTGGTGGAGGATGGTGAGGACACCGAGACTGCCGCACGCCGTGAACTGCTTGAGGAGAGTGGCTACGGTGAGGGTACATGGACCAAACTGATGACTATTTCCGGCAATGCGAGTACCACTAACAACCTTACTCATTGTTATCTTGCAGTGGGAGTGAAACCCATCGGCACGCAGCATCTCGACCGCACAGAAGACATAGAGGTACATCTGCTAAGCCGTGATGCAGTATTTCATCTCCTCAATAGCGGTGAAATAAGGCAAAGCCTTATGGCTGCCCCTATGTGGAAATATTTTTATGACTTAGACAAACGTTAACTTTTCTCTTTTATTTTCTCTTTTTTTGTTTCTCGTGGATTATATTCGGCTTCAGCCGCATCGAATTAGCTTACACTGATTTCCCTCACGCTCAACAATTCAAACAAGTTTGATTGTATTCGTTTAATCGGGAAATTCTTAATTCTTAATTCTTAATTTCTCTTTTTTGAACTCCGTTCAAAAAAGAGACCGCCTCCCGGCGCTCTCTTTCCACAGTTTTTATTTTACAATTTAAAAACTTTAGTTATAAAACAAATATTTAAATTCTATTCAGTTCTAAATGTGTCGGTATATGTTTACATCCACGTGTAGGGACTTTAATTTATTAAGTCCGCACGCCCCAACAGGGCGTATGTTTACATTCGGCTTCAGCCGCACTGTACTTTTAACTATTAACTTTTAACTTCCTCTTTTTTCTCCGAAAAAAGAGGAACTGCCTCCCGGCGGCTCCTCCTCAATTAACAATTTAAACACAAAAGTTTATTTGATTAAAACTTTCTTTCCGTTCAGGATAAATACACCATTGCGTGGAGCAGTTACCCTCTGACCGTTCAGGTTGTAGAACTTGTCATCACCTGTTGCCTGCAATGTAACTCCCTTGATACCTGATGCGTTACCAGATACCTCAACAGTAATCTTGATTTCTTCGTTACTATTATTATAGTCTCCAAAGTAAATAGCTTCAG
>JAJPZD010000286.1 GCA_021204605.1 Prevotella sp. | reverse complement strand
CGCTTCGGCGACCAGATGAACAACGTGGCTGTTACCGACGGCGACAAGGTGGCTGCCGAACAGGTGCTCGGCTATCATGTTGACTACTGTCCTTTCAGTGAGCTGTTGGGCTATTTCAATGATGTTAAGGCCTCTGATGTTGACGCTCTCGTTGAGGTTTACTTCAAGGAGTATGAGCACGAGGCAAAACTTGAGGACAAGGCAACCACAGAATACAAGAAGATTTGGAATGCTGCAAAGGCGGAACTCGCCCTCCGGGCTATCCTGAAAGCTACCGGGGCAAAGGGTTTCACAACGAATTTTGATGACCTCGGCGATGTCAACGTTGAACAGACGGGCATGGGCTTCGACCAGATACCAGGACTTGCCTCACAGCGTCTTATGGCTGAGGGTTACGGTTTCGGAGCAGAGGGCGACTGGAAGTCGGCGGCTCTCTACCGCAGCGTGTGGGTGATGACCCAAGGTCTCCCTAACGGCTGTTCTTTCCTTGAGGACTACACCCTGAATTTCAACGGTGAGCAGAGTGCTATCCTTCAGGCCCACATGCTTGAGGTCTGTCCGCTTATCGCCGCCTCAAAGCCTCGCCTCGAAGTTCACTTCTTGGGCATCGGCGTGAGAAAGACGCCTACGGCGCGCTTAGTATTCACTTCAAAGGTGGGCAAGGGCGTAACGGCTACTGTCGTTGACCTCGGCAACCGCTTCCGCATGATTGTCAATGATGTTGAGTGTATCGAACCGAAACCACTGCCTAAACTGCCCGTTGCCTCCGCACTCTGGATTCCACAGCCTAACTTCGAGGTTGGTGCCGGCTGCTGGATCTATGGCGGCGGCACGCACCACAGTTGTTTCTCTTACGACCTTACCGACGAGTATTGGCAGGACTATGCAGAGATTGCCGGTATAGAGTGCCTGCTCATCAACGAGAAGACAACGGTGGATGACTTCCGCAAGGAGCTCCGTTTCAATGAGGTTTACTATATGTTGAACAAAGCATTAATGTAATCGCCATGTCAAAATATGTTATCGGTTTGGACTATGGGTCTGACTCGGCAAGGGCTCTCATAGTCAATGCAGAGACAGGCGAGACTCTCGCCACAAGCGTGAAATTCTATCCTCGCTGGAAGAAAGGACTGTATTGCAACCCTAAGATAAACCAGTGGCGGCAGCACCCCAAAGACTATCTTGAGGTGCTTGAGGCTACCGTCACCGATGCTTTAAGTCAGTGTGCGGAAGGCGTGGCCGAGAATGTGGTGGGCATAGCTTTCGATACCACAGGCTCTACTCCTGCCTTCACCGACGAGACGGGTACACCGCTTGCCATGCACCCTGAGTTTGCCGAGAACCCGAACGCTATGTTCGTTCTCTGGAAAGACCACACGGCAATCAAGGAGGCGGAGGAGATTAATGTGGCTTGTGCAAAATCAGACATCAACTATGCGAAATACGAGGGCGGCATCTATTCTGCCGAGTGGTTCTGGGCTAAGGCTCTGCACGTCTTGCGTGAGGATCCGACAATTGCGGCGAAAGCGTATTCCATCGTTGAGTATTGCGAGTGGCTGCCCGCAGTCCTCACTGGCGTGACAAAGTCTGAGGACATCGTCCGCAGCCGTTGCGCCAACGGGCATAAGGCGATGTGGCACAAAGAGTGGAACGGACTGCCTTCGGAGGAGTTCCTTGTTTCCGTTGACCCTCTGCTCGCCGGCTTCCGCGCCCGTCTGTTCACTGAAACTCAAACGGCGGATAAGCCCGTCGGTCATCTCTGCAAGGAGTGGGCGGAGCGTCTTGGTCTTAGTGAGAATGTCGTTGTTGCCGGTGGTGCTTACGACTGCCACATGGGGGCTGTCGGCGCCGGTGTCAGTCCTCATACTCTGGTGCGTGTTATCGGTACTTCTACTTGCGATGTGATGGTTGCCTCATACGAGGAGATTGGCTCTAAATGTATCAAGGGCATCTGTGGCCAGGTTGACGGCAGTGTAATCCCCGGCATGGTGGGCTTGGAGGCCGGACAGTCGAGCTTCGGTGATGTTTACGCCATGTTCCGCAGAATCCTTGAGTTCCCTGTCCGCAACATCCTTCCCCAGACTGTCGGTGACAAACTCCCGAAAGAGGAAATCGACGGGATTGTGGAAAAGACGTGCGACAAGATTATCGTGGAACTCACCAAAGAGGCGGAGAAGATACCTATCACAGAAAGTACTATGATTGCCACCGACTGGATTAACGGCCGCCGCACTCCTGACGCCAACCAACTTTTGCAGGGCGCAATCACTGGTTTCACATTAGGGACCACCGCCCCGCAGGTTTACCGTGCGCTCGTAGAGGCGACGGCTTTCGGAACGAAAGCTATCGTTGACAGGTTCGAGGAGGAGGGCATCGTTATCAACGATGTTATCGGTATCGGCGGTATCGCCTTGAAATCACCTTTCGTTATGCAGACTATGTGCGACGTGATTAACAAGCCTATCAAGGTGTGCAACACCGACCAGGCCTGCGCCTTAGGGGCTGCCATGTTCGCTGCAACCGCAGCTGGTGTTTACAGCAAGGTTGAGGATGCCATCGCAAACATGAACAGTGGTTTCAACCGTGAATACAAGCCCCAGCCTGACAAAGTAAAGGCTTACGCCGAAATATACGGGAAATATCTGAAACTCGGCAAATTCACAGAAAACGAGATTTTCAAAGCCCCCTAAATCCCCCCTAGGGGGACTTGCATGATTGCTTGTCTCCTTACTTGCGGCGGACTTGCGTTTATGCTTGGGTTGCCCTGGCGGGCAATGTCCTCAATAAATTGGGACCCTACACTTCGGTTGCTATTGGGTGTGAGGGAAAAAGAAATAAGAAAGCATTAATAAGAAATTATTATGACGGAATTTGAGAGGATGATGTCGGGAAAGCTGTACGATGCGGGGAATGAAAACCTTGCAAAGGACAGGCAACGTGCCCACATTTTATCTAAAAAATACAACGATACCATAGAGACTGACGTTGAGGAGCGTGCCGCCATAATTGCGGAACTGCTGCCCAACAGGAGGGAAACGGCTTACCTTCAAGGTCCTATCTTCATTGAAGTCGGCTATAATCTTTTTCTGGGTAATAATTTCTGGGCAAACGCCAATTTCTGCGTACTTGACAACAACAAGATAACAATAGGGAATGATGTCTTGATAGGGTCCAACTGCACCTTGACGGCATCATTCCATCCTCTTTGCTGGCATGACAGTAACATGAAAGTTCAGAACGACGGTACGATTTTCTCTCCCGAATACACTCATCAGATTACCGCTTAAGGATGGCGGTAGGATAATAACGTCAATTTATTAATATTTATTAAAAAATTTGCTGTTGCCGTATGTCGAATTTCTCGCCTTATGTAAAGAATATATCTTTGCATAAAGAAAAAGCGAAATGTAAGGGAATATCACAAAGAAAATAATTAAAACAATTAAAAAATTACGATTATGGCAAGACCGATAGAGGAGACCCCGATAATAACGGG
>JAJPZD010000073.1 GCA_021204605.1 Prevotella sp. | reverse complement strand
TTTAAGAATAATGATTGAATACGTAAAAGGCGAACTTGTGGAACTTACTCCTGCATACGCTGTTGTGGATGTTAACGGGGTGGGTTACGGATTGAATGTTACGCTTAACACATACAGTGCCATACAAGGCAAGAAAGATGTGAAACTTTTTGTCTTTGAGAATATCCGTGAAGACGCATACTCACTTTTCGGATTTGCCGCCAAACAAGAGAGAGAGATGTTCCTATTGCTCATCACAGTGTCAGGAGTGGGAGCGAATACAGCTCGTATGATACTCTCCGAACTTACGCCAGCAGAATTGTGCAATGTCATCTCTTCGGGAAACGAGAAGATGTTGAAGATGGTGAAAGGCATAGGGCTTCGTACGGCACAACGTATAATAGTGGACTTGAAAGACAAGATTGCTGCTTTAGGCATTGAAGAAATACAGAATGTTACGTCAGGTTCACATGCAGACACCATAAACAAGGAGGTGAGAGACGAGGCTGTCGGTGCACTCACGATGCTCGGTTTTGCACCAGCCCCATCAGCAAAGGCAGTTACCGCTATCCTTAAGGAACAACCTGAACTGCCAGTAGAACAAGTAGTTAAGTTAGCATTGAAACAAATAAAGTGATTGTATTGATAAAATTTCAAAATTGTTACGATTTATGTAGCTGATGTTATGCTTAAAAACAAGCATAACATTAGTTATCTTAATGGTAACACTATCATCCAGAGGATTTAGCGCGCTCATTATGTATTTAATTTCCTGAAAGACAGATGTTAAGAGCCAAGATAATATATGGAATTTTGTTCGCATTGTTTGCCGCAAGCGTGGCAAGCTATGCGTTTACTATACCATATTATCAGGATGTCAAAACACGGCCACAGGGAAACAAACCACAGACAGATGAGAAGCCACAGCCAGATGAGAACAAACCGCAGTCGCAAGACAACAATATGCGACCACAGGGAGCCAGACAGAGGCAGGCGGCTAACGACTCTACGAAAACTGAGATTACCGACCTTTCATCGTTGGTAATTGACGAGGATATAATTCCCGATTCACTGCTTCACCCGTTATGGAAAGTTCAGCGCACCGTGCCAATTACGGAGGAGGATCTCAACCGTAACGCCACCGACCTGTCGATGCCCGAAAATATCTCACAGGAAGTAGAATACAACGACTCGTTGAACAGGTATTACATTGGTTCAAAGATTGGCGACAATTATCTGTCAACACCTATCGTAATGACCCCGGAGGAATATCAGAAGTGGAGTGAGAAGAAAGAGTTTCAACTCTTTTTCCGCAACAAGAACGATGAGATAGTGAAGGAGAATGGAAAGGAGAAGTTCTCGTTTTCCGATATGCACTTCAACTTGGGCCCTGCTGACAAGATTTTCGGGCCTGGTGGGGTGAGGATTAAGACACAGGGAACTGCGGAGATAAAGTTCGGTATCACTCTCAAGAACATCGACAACCCTTCATTGCCGATACGTAACCGTAAGACGACAATGATGGACTTTGATGAGAAGATAAACATCAGCGTGAACGGAAAGGTGGGCGACAAGGTCAACATGAACCTTAATTACAACACTGATGCGACATTCGATTATGATACGCAGAATATGAAGCTGAAATATGAGGGCAAGGAAGATGAGATTATAAAACTCATTGAAGGCGGTAACGTATCATTTCCGAGCAATTCCTCCCTTGTGAATGGTGCAAGTTCATTGTTCGGTATCCGCACAGACCTGCAATTTGGAAAACTGTCGTTGCAGACTGTTATATCCCAGAAAAAATCATCCTCAAAGAGCGTGTCATCAAAAGGAGGAGTGCAGCTGACATCATTTGATTTCAGTGCCACGGAGTATGAGGAGAACCGTCATTTCTTCCTCTCGCAGTATTTCCATGACAAATACGACACGTGGATGAAGACGTTGCCGAATATCCTGTCGGGTATCACTATAAACAGGGTTGAGATATGGGTGACAAACAAGACGGGAACCACCACCAATACGCGCAACATAGTGGCACTGACAGATCTCGGCGAGAATACGAAGGTAAGCAACACTCTATGGGGACTTACGGGTCAGCTTGTGCCATCCAATAATGCCAACAGTGAGTACTCGACAATGGTGGGCAGTTATGTCGCTGCACGAGATATCGACCAGACCAGCAGCGTGCTTGATGGCATACCAGGTTTCACGGGAGGAGTTGACTATGAGAAGCTCGAAAGTGCGCGCCTGTTGAGCAGTAGTGAATATACGTTGAACACATCATTGGGCTATGTGTCGCTCAAGACCGCTTTGCAGACCGACCAAGTGCTTGCCATAGCATACGAGTACACCTACGGAGGCGTGACCTATCAGGTGGGAGAGTTCTCATCGGACATTCAGGATGCCTCACAAGCCCTTTTCGTCAAGTCGCTCAAGAACACCAGCAACAACCCGACACAGGGTAACTGGCAGTTGATGATGAAGAATGTCTATTATCTCGCCTCATCTGTCGAGAAGGATAAGTTCAGACTTGATGTGAAGTTTCAGAGCGATACCGCAGGTGTATATTTATCCTACATTCCAGAGCAACAAGTAAAGGACAAGACCATTATAAAGTTGTTGGGAGCAGACCGTTTGGACAACAACAACAAGACTAACAGTAACGGTTATTTCGACTATGTGAGCGGCTATACCGTGACAAACGGCAGGGTGTTCTTTCCTGTGGCGGAGCCGTTCGGTCAATATATGTACACTGCCCTTACGAATAGTGGCGTTTCATCTGATGTCGCGGAGAAGTATTGCTATACGGAACTGTATGATTCAACAAAGACGACAGCCAAGCAGATGGCGGAGAAAGACAAATACGAACTTGTGGGACAGTATCGTGGAACATCGGAAAACGTGATTTCCTTAGGAGCATACAATGTGCCGCAAGGCTCTGTGGTGGTGACGGCAGGAGGTGTGACGTTGACAGAGGGGTCGGATTACAGTGTTGACTATTCCGCTGGTGAGGTTACGATTCTCAACCAGAGTATTATAGATGCGGGAACTACGGTCAATGTCTCACTTGAGAGCAACACGGATTATGGACAAGAGCGAAAAACGATGCTCGGTCTGAACTGGCAGTATGACTTTTCCAAGAACTTCCAGTTGAGCGGTACGATACAACACTTGTCGGAACAGGCACTGACTACCAAGGTGTCAATGGGCTCTGAGCCGTTGAACAACACCCTTTGGGGAATCAATGTCAACTGGAAAAAGGAAAGTCAATGGCTTACCAACGTGCTCAACAAAATACCGTTCCTGCATTGTACGCAACCCTCGCAGATCTCATTCACGGGAGAGTTCGCCCAGCTGATAGCAGGTCATGCCAGTGGTGTGCAGGATGATGCCTCGTATATTGATGATTTCGAGAATACGAAGAATACAATAGACGTGTCAACACCATCATCATGGGTGCTGTCGAGTGTGCCTTCGATGTTCTCCGAACAGAGTGACAATACCACTTTGAAAAGCGGTTACAACCGTGCGCAGATGGCATGGTACAACATCGACCCGTTGTTCACGCGCCGCAGTTCATCGCTTACCCCGTCGCACATCAAGAGCGACCTCAACCAGCTTAGCAACTATTATGTGCGTGAGGTATATGTCAAGGAGCTTTTCCCGAACAGGAATGACAATACATATAGTGGTGCAACGTCAACACTCTCGGTATTGAACCTTGCTTATTACCCATCAGAGAGAGGTCCGTATAACTTCAATCCAAATCTCAATTACGACGGAACGCTTCCCAATCCGCAGGAGCATTGGGGAGGTATGATGCGGAAGTTGGACACAAGCGACTTTGAGACTGCCAACATAGAATATATTGAATTTTGGTTGCTTGACCCATTTATCTATACCAACGAGCAGAGCGATGCGAACCAGTATGGAGGGGATTTCTATATCAACCTTGGTGAGGTGAGCGAGGACATTCTTAGGGATGGCAAGAAATTCTTTGAGAGCGGGATGCCGATTGACGGCTCAAGCAGTTATACTACCACCCAATGGGGAAAGATACCTACACAATCAACCGTTACTTATGCCTTTGCGACCAATTCCGGCTCAAGGGCGTTGCAGGATGTTGGTTACAACGGATTGACCGATGAGGAGGAACGCACATTCAGTTCATATCAGGACTTTATCTCTGCGGCCCAGAGCACCGTGGCTCAAGCACAATTGGATTCTATCCTCAACGACCCGGCGAATGATGACTACCATTATTTCCGAGGCTCAGATTTTGACGAGATCCAGGCCTCTATATTGGACCGTTACAAGAAAATCAACAACCCACAGGGCAACTCCCCCGACAGCGACAGCCGTGAGGAGAGCTATGATACATCATATAAGACAACTCCAGATGTTGAAGATATAAACCAGGACTATACCCTCAATGAATATGAGAAATACTATCAATATCATATAAGCATCCGCCCATCCGATCTTGTAGTAGGTGAGAATTACATTGTTGACAAGCGGGAGACCTCCATGACCTTGCGCAACGGTGAGTCAGGGCACGCCACGTGGTATCAGTTCAGAATTCCTTTGGATGAGTATGAGCAGAAGGTGGGGTCAATCAGCGACTTCTCCTCGATACGTTTCATGCGTATGTTCCTCACCAACTTCCAGAAACCTATTGTGTTGCGTTTCGGAACGCTTGACCTTGTGAGAGGCGAGTGGAGGGTTTACGAGCAGACTCTTGACAACAGTACTTCGGGCTCAGGCACTATGGCGGTCAGTGCCGTAAATATAGAGGAGAACAGCGACAAGGTGCCTGTCAACTATGTGCTGCCACCAGGTATCATCCGTGGCCAGGATCCGACGCAACCACAGTTGACGGAGGACAATGAGCAGGCACTTGATATCGTGGTGACCAATCTTGCCAACGGAGAGGCCAAGGCAGTATATAAGAACACCACTCTTGACATCCGCCAGTACAAGCATATCCAGATGTATGTTCATGCCAATGCTTTTGAGCAGAACACCACAAACCTTTCAGACAACCAGTTGGCAGTATTCATCCGTTTGGGAAGTGATTACAAGAACAATTATTATGAGTACGAGATACCGTTAAAACTCACGCCAGAGGGCCAGTACAGTCTGTATTCTTCTGTTGACAGGGAGAAGGTATGGCCGGAGGATAACATGCTTGACATAGACCTGAGTGTGTTGACGGCATTGAAGAAAGCGAGGAACAAGGCGAAGTCACAAGGCCTTGCAACCTACACGACAGTTTACAGCACATACGATGAGGATAGCCCGAACAACAAGATAAGCATATTGGGAAATCCTACGTTGGGCGAGGTGAAGACGATGATGATCGGCGTGCGCAATCTCTCTGGCGATATTAAGTCGGGCGAGGTGTGGGTCAACGAGCTTAGGTTGAAGGAATACACCAATGAAGGCGGTTGGGCTGCACAGGGAACGCTTAACGTGCAACTTTCCGACGTGGGTTCCGTGAATGCCACGGGCAAGATTGTAACGGCAGGCTTCGGCGGTCTTGAGGATGGCGTTGAGGACCGTTCGCAGGACAATTACAACACATACAGCATAACGGCAAACGTTGAGTTGGGCAAGTTCTTCCCTGACAAGGCAAAGGTGTCAATCCCCCTTTATTATTCGGTTACGAAGGAGAACACCCGTCCTAAGTACAACCCTCTTGATACAGATATTCTTCTAAAGGATGCCCTTGACGATACCGAGGATAAGAACGAGCGCGACTCTATCGAGAGTATCGCCGTGACAAAGACGACGAACACTAACTTTTCTTTGTCTAATGTGCGGGTAGGCATACAGACCAAACGCCATCCGATGCCCTACGACCCTGCGAATTTCTCTATCAGCTACAGTCATAGTCACAGTCATACGAGCGGTGAGACAACGGTGTTCGAGAACGAGGACACATGGCGTGGAGCGTTCAGTTACAACTATACTCCTGTTTACAAGACATTTGAGCCGTTCAGTAAGGTTATCAAGAGCAAGAAGAAGACTTTTGATATACTCAAGAAATTCGGTATCAACTGGTTGCCGCAGAATATCTCGTTTGATACTGAAATGACACGCAACTACTATGAGTTGCAGGAGCGCGATATGGAGAGCACCGATGACTATCAGTTGCCGCTTACGTTCAGTGAGCAGTTTCTGTGGAACAGGGCATTCACCATAAGGTGGGATTTCACGAAATGTCTGCACATGAATTTCAGCAGTGCCACCAATGCGGAGATCGAAGAACCATATACTCCGGTGAACAAGGATCTTTATCCAGACCAGTACCAGGCGTGGAAGGATTCTGTGTGGATGAGCATAAAGGAATTTGGACGCCCGTTGAGTTACAATCAGAATTTCAGTATGTCCTATCAGGCACCACTCAACCTTATCCCTATATTCGATTGGGTCAACACTGATGCAAGTTACAGCTCTACGTATAACTGGACACGAGGCACGGATCTTGAGGACGGCACTTCGTTGGGTAACTCTATTTCCATGAACCGCTCGTTCAACTGGAATGGTACGTTCAATCTTGAGCGTCTTTACGCCCATGTGCCTTTCCTGAAAAATACAAATGACAGGTTCAGCAAGACAGCATCAAGAAGTTCCCGAGACAACCAGTTGAAAGGAAAGACGCCACAGAGGGGTCGGACTAAGGATGAAAAGGAATTGCCCAAGAACAAGAAGGCATTTGAACAGGAGATAGTGTTGAAACCCGATACTGTCATCACCGTGGAGCATGGCAAGAATAGCAAGAAACTGATTGTCGGTGCGAAGACTCAGGAGGGGAAGGCGTTCCGATTGAAATACAAGAAGGTGGATGCCAATAATATAAAGATTCTTACGAAGGTGGATACTGCCATGACATTGAAACTCACTGTTAATGCCCGTCCGCCATCGGATGAGACGAAGTGGTACAAGACGGCGCAGTGCATTGCACGTGGGTTGATGCTCGTGAGAAATGTGAGCTTCTCCTACCGCAACCAGTACAGTATGTCGATGTCGGGCTTCATGCCACAAATCGGAGATATGCTCGGACAACGTACGGGTGGTGTCATGGCTCCAGGTCTTGACTTTGCATTCGGATTTGTGAACGACAATTTCATCAACAAGGGAGTAGAGCGAGGCTGGTTCTTGATGAACGACAGTGTGGCTACTCCGGCAACGACAAGTCTTACAGAGGATTTGCAGCTTAAGATGACGCTTGAGCCGATTAGGGACTTGAAGATAGACCTCAATGCGAGCCGTACAGAGACAACGGCGAAGAGCATCCAGTATATGTACACTGGCATGCCGACCACGCAGAGCGGTACGCTGACGATGACCACCATAAGTATAGGCAGTGCTTTCGAGGGGATGGGGAATGCCAACAACGGTTATCATTCAGGCACTTTCGATAAGTTCTGCAACTCACTTGAATCGTTCCGTGAGCGTGTGGAGGCGCAATATGCCAATGCCACATATCCTGCGGGAACGACACTTGCAGGTCAGGCTTTCAATGCGGAGAATGGTACGGTAAGCAAGTATAATGCTGATGTCATGGTGCCGGCGTTCCTTGCTGCCTACACGAGTATGGGCGGTAAGTCGCTTGGTATCTTCCCCGCATTGTCGAGGGTGTTGCCCAACTGGTCGGTGAAGTATAGTGGTCTAAGCCAGTTGCCTTGGCTCAAGAAATATTTCAAGAGTGTCAACCTGACCCATGCCTACAAGAGTATCTATGCTGTCGGCTCGTACAGTTCATATAGCACCTACATGGAATATATGAACGGATTAGGTTTCGTTACAGATGCCACGACGGGCAATCCTACGCCAAGCAGTATGTACAATGTGAGTACGGTGAGCATAAACGAGGCGTTCTCGCCGTTGTTCGGTATAGACGTTACGTTGCAGAACAATATGACATGCAAGTTGGAATACCGCACCACGCGTGTGCTCAGTCTTAGTATGACGAGTATTCAGATCAATGAATCGACGAGTAAGGACTGGGTAATAGGCATGGGTTATAAGATCAACAATTTCAGCCTTTTCGGCGGCATGAAGCACAAGAAGGTGAAGGGCAAGGGCGGCAATCAGGATGATGACGAGAACGCCACGCAGACCAAGACCACGACCAACAAATCGGGCTTCAACACCGACCTTAACCTGCGTTTGGATATATCGTTCCGTAAGCAGGCTGCTATTTGCCGTGATATAGCAACTATGACAAGTGCGGCAAGTAGTGGCAACTCCGCTTTCAAGTTGTCGTTCTCTGCCGACTATTCGCTCTCACGGTTGCTGACTATGAGTTTCTATTACGACCGTCAGACAAATACCCCATTGCTCACCAGCAGCAGTTACCCTACCACCACGCAGGATTTCGGCCTTAGCCTGAAATTCTCGTTGACGAGATAACCACGACTCTCCCTAACCCTCCAGCCCCTCCTTACCCCCATAGGGAGGGAACTGCCTGGTGGGTTAAAGGGGGGGGAAAAAGTGAAGATTTATGAATTCGTTGCGGCAAGCCGAATGTTTTCAAATTAAAAATGGAGAATGAAAATTTATTGCTGTTGATGTTGAATGTATCCAAATTAAAAAAACAATCTGCTTGGGATATTTAATATTTTTGTGTATATTTGCAAAAATATTAAATAGTGGAATATGTTTGAGGTCAGCAGGGCGGAATATATAGAACGGTTGAAGTCGAGGCGGCACAACGGTATGGTGAAGATAATCACGGGAGTAAGGCGTTGTGGTAAGTCGTATCTACTGTTCAACCTGTTCAGGCGTTTTCTGTTGGAGGATGGTATTGCGGAGGATCATATCATAGCGTTGCAGTTGGACGATTTCAAGAATGAGGAGTATCACGACCGCCAAAAGCTGTATCAGTATGTTACCGAAAGGATAAAGGACGAGGGGGAATATTATTACGTCCTGCTTGACGAGATACAGATGGTGGAGGGTTTTGAGGGGGCGCTGAATGGTTTTATGCATATCCGCAATGCCGATGTATATGTTACGGGCAGCAACTCAAGGTTTCTCTCATCAGACATAATAACAGAGTTCAGGGGAAGGGGCGATGAGATTCGTGTATATCCGTTCAGTTTTGCCGAGTTTTATTCAATAGATGGTGGCGACAAGAGGGAGGCATTGACGAAATACTGCCGCTATGGCGGCATGCCGCAGAGCTTGAGTTATGATACTCCACTGGACAAGGAGGACTATCTGAAGGGGTTGTTCAACAAGGTTTACAAGACAGACATAATAAACCGTTACAGTCTGCGTTGCCATGATGAGATTGACGTGTTGACCAACGTGCTTTCATCGTCTATTGGTGCGTTGACAAATCCTAAGAGGATAAGCGACACGTTCAAGTCGGAAAGAAATCTGACAGTATCACAGTCAACTATAAGCAAATATCTTGATTATCTTGAGGATTCGTTCTTGGTGAGCAAGGCATTGCGCTATGACGTGAAAGGGCGGAAATATATCAGCACGCCGATGAAATATTTTTTTGTTGATGTGGGATTACGGAATGCGCTGTTGAATTTCAGACAGTTGGAGGAAAACCACATTATGGAGAATATTGTCTATAACGAGTTGTTGAGGAGGGGATTTTCTGTTGATGTGGGTGTGGTGAATGTATCACGAAATGACGGAAATGGGAAAGTGGTGAGAAAGCAATTGGAAGTGGATTTTGTAGCGAACATGGGAAGCAGCAGGTATTACATCCAGTCGGCATACGGAATTGCGACGCCGGAAAAGGTGGAGCAGGAGAAGGGATCACTTGTCAACATCAGAGATTCTTTCAAGAAAATCATCATAGAGCACGATTATGTGATACCATGGCATGATGATGACGGGATTCTTAGGATTGGGATTTTGGATTTTCTGATGAATGAAAAGAGTATAGATTGGTGAAGAAAAAGCCCCTATAAATCTCCGGCCCTCTCTAACTCCCCCATTAGGGAAAGCCCCCTCCAACTCCCCCATTAGGGGGCTTGCAAGATTGGTTGAAATTTTGATGAGATGATTTCATGGAAATTCTCATTAACCCACGTTTATCCAATGTAGAGTAAAAATCTGCTTGCGTCTGCCAAAATCGGCCAAAAATTCTATCTTGTAGTGTCGATTTGTAAATTAGGTGGCGAAAATGGGAAGAATAAGAAATGACGCATATACAAATGAGTATATGCGTCATTTCTTATTATTTCAGGATTATGGGATATTATTTCAGGAATTTCTTTCCGTTCATTATGTAGATGCCTTTTGGCAGTGAGTTTAGGTCTGTGCCGAGGTATCGTCCATCGAGGCTGAAGATTCTGCCGTCGGTGATAGGAGAGATGTCTGTGGTGATGCTGTTGATACCAGAGACATCGTATGTGAGATATACCTCGTCGAGGAAGAACCGCTTGGTAGGTTTTAATTGGAGCTTAAACGTGCCCGCACCGATTACCTGTGCTGTGAATGCCGTCCATGAGCCTTCTGTCATTACGAAGGATGTCTTGGAAAGGGTTACATCACCGCTATACACTTCAAGAGAGAGGTCTGTTCCGTCGCCGGTGTAGGGAGCCGCCTTGAAGAGAAGGTAGCAGTCGGCTGTTGTTGTGACTTCCGGCAATCTTGCAGTGCCAGTAGTATTGGAAGAACCGAACAAGGCACACTGGTTTGCACCATGTTTTGAGAGGGAATACCAGCCATCGTTGTCGGTGGTGAAAGAACCCGAACCGACAGTGGAGCCAGTGAAGATGCCATCATTGCCGCCGAGCCCGTCGCATTTGTCGAATGACTCATAGAAGAAATATTCAGAAGGTGCGTCGAAGTCGCTTGTGTTCTGGTTGTTGTTTTCGAAATAGAACGAGACGGTGCCGTCGCTGTTTTGTGAGATATTGGAGAGCGCCTTGTTCATATAGTAAGTGCCGTCGGTATTCCTATTGTTGAGCGTTGTTGCAGGTGTTGTAGAGTTAGTGAGGCTATTGTTGTTCAAATAAGGATAAGGATGTCCCACTTCGGTGGAAGTGGAGAGGTTGTTGTTAGCCGGTATGATTGTGCAATGCTGAACCATATATGTGCTGGAGTTGACTTGGTTGTTAGCCCAGATGTTGGAGTTGAAGTCAACGTGTAGTACGAGTAGTCCGGAGCCGTTGATGGATGCGTCCCAGCGCGTTTTGGTACGGTTTTCGAGTAGGTAATACTCCTGTTTGTGGTTATCATTATAAATAATGTAAGCCTCACCGCTGTCTGTGAGAGATTTCATATTTGATATCTGCTGGTCGGATTCGAGGGCTATGGGAGTGAGCCAGTTGCAGAACATACGTTCGTAGCTTGTGTAGCCGGCAGGGACGAAACTGTTGCCGTTGTAGCTGCCACTGTCGAGGATATCCCAGTAGCCCATACCATAGTTGCCATCGGTGGGGTTGTTGGTATCGTACATATCAGGGAGGCCGAGACAGTGAGAGAACTCGTGGCAGAAGGCGCCGATACCGTCGATAGACTTAGCAGCATTGAGCTCGTTGCTGCAAGCGTAAGTATTGATAGTTACGCCATCGAGAGTAATTGTGCTGCCGTAGCTGCTTGTAGCGCCGATACGGTATTCGTGAGGCCAAATAGTGTTGACATCACCACCGGAGGCCTCCCCTTGCCCTGCATAGAGGATGAACACCTGTTCCACATCGCCTTGTTCGTCCCAGTCGTAGTCGGCGAAGTTGACCTGGTCGTCAACGGCCTGACAAGCCTCGACAACCATTTCGCCGATATGTTGATAGTTGTCGCTGGCAGAGCCATTATGAGCACCATAGTAAGCATAGTTGTGAGAGACGGTAACAGGACCGACGACATCGAAGTCGAGGATGAACCGCCCGTAGCTCTGAGCTTCGAAATAGTCTCTTACTGAGCCGACGAAATTTTGGTAAGTGAAGTTCTCCTCATTGGCAATGCGGTTGTACAGTTCCTGGTTGTTGGAGCTTTGGAACTGCAGGTCAGGAAACTGAACGAGTATGATGATACCCTTTTTCTCACCGGTGTAGCTTGAGGATTCGTCTCCGATGTTCGTCCTTTTAGCGGGAGCGCGGAGAGCCCTGTCTTCGTTGACGATGGAGCGGAATTGCTCGGCGTCGGCTTGTAGATGCTCGAGGTCGGCTGGTTCGAAGATGCCTGTTTGTGGGTTAATGATGTATTTAGCGCCGTCGGCGGTTTGCCAGTAGCTAAGAAATTCATCACCATGAAGTTGCACTTGTATTTGCTTGCCGTCGGCAAGGGTTACTGTTTTCCAGATGCCTCTCATAGCGGGAATTGCGAAAGCCACGAAGGTGAAAAAGGCAAGTGAAAAGGTCAAAAATAGTTTTCTCATTGTTGTTCTTCTTATTATGTATTTTGCAAAAGTAGTGCAATATTTTCAATTTTGCAAATTAAGATAAATAATAAAAAAACAATGTGGGTAAGAAAAATAAGGGGAAACCTCACGGCCTCCCCTCATTCCTTAATTGCTTAATAAATTTATTTAACTAAAACCTTCTTTCCATTGAGGATGTAAACACCCTTAGCCGGGTTGCTTACGCGCTGACCATTCAGGTTGTAATAAATGTTGTTGCCTGTAGCCTGCAATGAAACACCGTTGATACCGGTGGTACCCACAAGTTTCATGTAATATACACGTGATGACTGGTGTGTGTACAGGGTATGAGTGCCTGCGCTTGCGAATGTGTAGGTCGCAACATAGTAGTCCGGATTATCAGTGTCGTCACCCACAGCTTCTCCTACAAGATTATGATCATTATCTTGTTCATCTACATATACATTGTGATTATTCGCATCAGCCCCAAATACTATAGTCAGTGTCATATTATCATTTGGTACTGCGATTTCAATTGTAGAACCTGTCTCCAATTTGAAATAATGAGTATATTCATTTCCTTCGTAAGTAAGAGAGCCCTCTGAATAGCTGCTGCTACTTCCTTGAGTACATGTGAATATACTGTTGTTGTTACCTGCCTGACTAGATTTAGTGTCGAAATAGCACTCGTAAGTAGCGGAACTATTATTATCTGTTGTTCCACCTTCTTCATTGCTTCCACTGTTATCGTCTTTGTTGCCATCCTCATTATTGTCCTCTCCACTTGTTGAATCAGGGGAAATAAGAGTATAATCACCGTAAGTGATAGTGATTTCATTTTCAGATTCAGCGAAGCAATATGCAGAGATAGATGCCTTAGTTCCGGCACCACAGAATGTATATGTTTTATCTGCAGAAACAGGGAACTTAACCACGCAAGCGGCATCATTTCCATCATTACCAACAGTCATATACTGATCTGGTTTCAGAATCTCATAACTATCATCGATGCTTCCATCATCGTTAAGAGTAGCATAGTCTTTCAAATCGAATGAGATAACTGCTTGCGAAGTCTCATCTGCTGCTGCGAAATAGTAAGGAATGCGCTGTTCACCTTCCCAAACGACAAATACTTTGGCAACAGAATATTTGCCTAATACATAGAGATAACCGTCTTTTTTTACCTCAAACTTAACGTAAGTACCTGCATTAGGAAGGCTTGTTGTTTTACCATCAACATTAGTTCCATCAACCGTTGGATTTGCATCACTTGTAGCACCAGTGCTGAATCCCACTGATTCAGAATTACCTTCAGTATCAGTAACAGTTACAGTAGTACCAGCCCCACTTTTTGTCCACTTTCCTACACCGAGATACCAAACAACGTTTGTACCTGTGTGAACTGCTGTTTCCTCTGTTAATTCCTGAGCATCAGAACTTAAATTAAGTTCATCAGCATGACCAACTTCAAAGTTTTGTGCGTTTACTGCAACGGCAGTAAATAGTGCGAATGCACCGAGTAAAAATTTTTTCATAACTTTTTGTGTTTTTAGTTAGTAAATAATTATGTTATTAAAATCTCTGTGGCAAAAGTAAGTTATAAAAGTAAGACTACGAAAAATAAACAAATTTCTTCATTTTTTTTTTTTTATTAACTGATATTATGATAATAATGAAAAAAAGAGGAATATTTATAGCAATAAAAGGAATAAAACGATGTTAGAAGGAAAGAGGAATAGGGAGAATGCGTGTGAGTTACGAAAGTTTTAGAGGATGGCAGTAATACTGGCAGTTATTAAGACATTATATATAATGAGTACAGAGGAGCTTATCAGGGAATATGCGGAGCATTATGAGACAAAGGATTTCTTGCATGGAGATCCGAGTTGGTTTATGCATCAGGTGGAAGGAGACAGGAATAAGGAGGTTACGGCATTTATCGCCTCATGTCTTAGTTATGGGAGCAGGAA
>JAJPZD010000186.1:2811-14299 GCA_021204605.1 Prevotella sp. | reverse complement strand
CGATAAAATTTGGAGACAGGTTTGTATTGTTGTAACTTTGCCAGGCCGTTCCCCCTGCAGGGGGAACATCTAATAGAGAAAATTATACCTTGACACAGTTTAATTTACACACCTCTCTTCGCTCTACAAGACTCTCGTATCACTCCATTTTACTGAAGAACCCAAAAATCTTTATCAATATTCCTGCGTTGCTCATTCGTTAGGATAGTCCACAATATTATCCTTACATACATCCTCAATATAATTTTTACCTATAATCAATTAAAGAAAAAATATTTTCTACAAGAGCAATGATTTTGCCATAAAAAAGTATTAACTTTGTGGCAAAATCATAAATGTATGGGTGCAAATAGTTCTTATAAGGCTATGAACGACATTGTGGAACAAGCTAAGTCGGGAACAATTATCATTCCTGATGATTTCGCAATGTGTGGTACTCCTGATGCTGTCCGTTCAGGATTAAGCCGTCTGTGCCGCAATGGAAAACTGCACCGTTTCTCCAAAGGTATTTATTATATGCCGTTATATGACAAATGGGATGGAACGTTGCGGGAGCCATCTTTGGATGAAATTGCGAAACGAATAGCGCAAAGGGATTATGCACGCATAATACCAACAGGAGCATACGCTCTCAACAAATTAGGGCTGTCCACGCAAGTTCCGACAAATATCGTATATATAACGGATGGCTCTGCACGCCAGATCAATTTTGGCAAGGGGAAAAGTATCACTTTTCGCCATAGCAATGAATTAAGCAACTTTGCATATCAGTCAAAAATGATGCAGTTAGCTGTAATAGCCATGAGGGAAATTGGCGAGAAGTTCATCACGGAAGAACAAGTGACAAACATAAAAAATATGATAAAAAAACATGTTTCGGATCAGGATTTCAATCACGACATAGTGCTTGCTCCGACATGGATAAAGACAATATTACAACGATGAAATTTATTGATTTGTCAAGAGAAGATCAAATAGATATCCTCGACCGTGTTTCCACAGACTTGAATATACGGCAACGGGAAGTAATAGAAAAGGACTGGTGGGTAACGACAGTACTCCGTGCCATGTTCTGTTTGCCATATTCCAACCATCTATCTTTCAAAGGTGGTACATCATTGAGTAAGTGCTGGCATCTTATTGACCGATTCTCAGAAGATATAGATATTGCTATTGACAGGGAATATCTTGGTTTCAGTGGGTCTTTGTCAAAAACACAGATTAGTGACAAGTTGCGCCGTGCCGCTTGTTCTTTTGTTAGAGAGACTATGCAACATGACTTGAAAGAACAATTATGCAAAAATGGCATTACCGATGATAAGTTTCAGGTAAATGTTGATATTACACCAATATCGACTACGGATCCTGAAACTATAAACATTAATTATGATTCTGTCTTAACATTTTCTTTTGATGAAACTAATAAACAATACATTCTTCCAAAAGTAAAAGTTGAGGTAAGTGGCAGATCTATGAGTGGACCGGTAAGTGAAGTAGCTATTGAATCCATGATAGACGGAATTTATCCAAATGCACCTTTTGCAGAACCTAAATTCAAAGTTCGTGCTGTTCTTCCAGAACGAACTTTCCTTGAAAAGGTGTTTCTTTTACATGAGGAGTTTGCAAAGCCAAAGGAACTTATACGAGTGGAACGTATGTCACGCCACATATACGATATAGGTCAAATATTAAAAACCCCTATCGCTGAAAAAGCTATTCAAGATAAACAACTTTACTGTCAAGTGGTTGAACATCGCCGTAAATTCATCTGTCTTCGGGGCTTTGATTATGACACCCTATATCCTGACACTATTAGTATTATTCCGCCTGATTCCATTATTGACCAATGGGAAGCGGATTATGAAAACATGCGTCTTTACATGATATATGGTGAATCTGTTCCATTTGAAGATTTAATAAACAATCTTAAAGAATTGAATGAAAAGATAAAAAATAGTATATCAAATATATAATCTAATAAAGATGAATATTATGAATTTTACAGATAGAATGGGGATTGAAGTTCCCGAATCGCCTATTACTGTGAGATATGAAGCTCCAACAGGATTTCGTATATATCTTCTTCAACTAATGCTTCAATACGAAAAGTTGAAGAAAATCCGTTCATACATTTGCTTTGTCACAAAAGAAGCTGAAGAACCTATTTTATTGATTATATATTTTGCTTAACTGATAGAGATTATTTATTGTGTTATAGGTAATCACCAATCTGCACTTTCTCTACAAAGATTGATGATTACCATAACAATATTCCAGAAAGGTATTATCCTTTCCGTAACTTACTCTTTAATCGTTATGACAAGTGGTTGTTCGATGTCCTCTTTCCACTCTTTGAGGGCATTATACCATGCCTGGTCGCTGTGATAACCGAAGGACTCGTTGTCGCTGCAGAATGAAATTTTGTAGTGAAGCTCGTCGGTTGTAGTTTTCAGCACGTAGGCATAATTGTCTTTGTTGGCAGGCTCCTCACTTGCGATATACTCCTGTGGCACATAGATAGCAAGTCCTACTGTCTCCTTGTGGCGTACAAGAGTGTCTTTTCCCTCAACAGGCCAATCAGTGCCCCAGCATCCACGCAATCCCTTGCCGTCGGAAAACTCCGTCGAGTTCTTGACATTGATAAAACCGGCAGCAAAAGAATAATCAGGAACAGGGCGGTCGAATTTCACGTCAACATCGCAGGCACGGTTGCCGGCATAAAGAGTGTAGAGACTCGTCATGTCAATAGGCTCCATTCCCGGTTGTGGTGTCCATCCCTTGTCCTTTACCTCAACGATAGTGCGCACCGGACCGCGTGAGATAATAGTCTGACTTCTCTTGTCAACATCAGTGAGCATCGTCGGCTGTGTGCCGTCCCAACCACGGATTGTACCGCCGCCAAGTGTCTGACCAGCCCAGAGAACATCATCGCCATAGCCGTTGGCCTTCTGGTCATCGTCAGGATAGAACTGTGTATCTTTCAACTCCAGTTGCTTGTTGACTTTTCCATAGAGGTCAACCGTCTGACGGTGGTCGAAATAGATACGGTATGCCACCAACTCGTTCTCGAAAGCCGCACCGTGGTGGTGTATCATCCAATAGGGATTTACACCGTTGTCAACAGTAAGACTGGAGATGTAAAGGTCCTGCTTGTTGCTCTCCTTCACCTTCTTGTTGCTAAGCAGCATCTCCACATATACCTTCGGAGCATAATAGCGGGGCGTGCCATAGTCATACAGCGTGACACTGTATTCCTGTGTGGAATTCTTCGGGGTGTTTACGAGGAAACAAAGCTCGTCCATAACACCGTCCTGATTAATGTCATCAAGCTGGCAAGAAACTTCCCTGCCATCGACAGACACCAAAGCCGACTTAACGTCAACGCCATAATCAGCAAGTTTGAGCACGATAGGAGCATTCTTCTTGTCCTTGTCAGAAGTGTTCTCAACTTTCATGAGGAATGTCTTCTGAGCGAAAACATTACATGCTATAAAGCATAACAATAGATTGATAATGATTTTCTTCATGATATTTAAGTTTTGCGATTAACGTAACAAATTTCTACAAAGGTAGAGAGAATATCTGAATGTTGCAAATATGAAATGCCAATATCATTTCAATAAGTATTGATTAGATACTCAAAGAAATTCGGATCGCTGAAATTCCTCGTTCCACTGTCATGCTGGTTGAGCGTCGCTATTTGCCCCATTTCATCGGCAGACAGTTTGAAATCGAAAATCTCCAAGTTCTCTATCATTCTCTCTTTGTGGGTACTCTTTGGTATCGTTACAAAGCCACGCTGTGTGAGCCAGCGCAATGCCACCTGTGCAGCTGTCTTGCCATATTTGCTGCCAATACCGGCCAACAGTTCATTATTGATGATTTCACCGCAGCCCTCACCTCCAAGCGGTGCCCATGCCATTACTTTTGTGCCGAATTTATCGAGAATCGGCACTATGTCATGCTGCTGGATGTTCACATTGCACTGCAACTGGTTGACCATTGGTTTGATGTCCACGAAATGGGCGAAATCATAGAAACGGCAGGCTTGGAAGTTGCTTACACCTATTGCACGCACCTTGCCCGACTTATATGCCTTCTCCATTGCACGCCATGAGCCGAACACATCTCCGTATGCTTGATGTATCAGCAATAGGTCGATATAGTCGGTCTTCAGTTTGCGCAAGCTCTCCTCTATGCTTTTTGCAGCTCTCTCCTCGCCTGAGTTAGTAATCCACACCTTAGTAACAATGAACAGTTGGTCTCGTGCTATGCCACACTTGCTGATGGCATTGCCCACACCCTCCTCATTGAAATATGCCTGTGCTGTGTCTATAAGACGATAACCTACATTCAGGGCATCAGCGACACATCTCTCACATTCCTCTGGTGCTACCTTGAACACACCGTAGCCGAAAACTGGCATTTCAACGCCATTGCTTAATTTGATTGTCTCCATAGATATCGTTTATGTTATTATTGAATAATCTCTTTGTTTAAAGCCTTACAAAAATAAGCAATTTTAGCGAGATTCCTCATTAAATAGTGTATAAAATAAAATTCCAATGTTTCACAACATCGGAATTTTACTGTCTTAATAGACCATTAAACTAATATTAATCTGAGAATGATAAGATTTGTTTATCGTAGATGTTTAATATCCAATTGTTATTTATTTAATATAACATAATATTATCAACTAATATCACTTTGGCAGATTGAATGCTCTTGTCATTTCTGCCATTTGCTCACTTGTCATACCTTCTGGCTCCTCTCCCATGTTCTTCGACGCAATGTAAATCAACGCACTCTTGTTGAGAACGTCAACCTGGTCGAATGCCTGCATGATATCTGTATCGATGGCGAATACTCCGTGCTTCTCCCACATCGCAACATCATAGTCGTCAAGCTGCTTCACAGTCTCCTCCGCAAGTTTCACACTCCCTGGCAACTCGTAAGGGATTATTCCCAAACCACGCGGACAAAACGCCTTAGTCTCCGGTATCATACTCCAAAGAAGATTCGTCAATACATCCTTGCCCAAGAACTTGCGGATGTGTGTCATTGCTACTAACTCAATAGGATGTGTGTGCAATGATGCTCGATATGGTGAACCCTTCTCCAACAGATGATTGTGTACCATAAGGTGCGACGGTAGCTCACTCGTAGGATTTACAGGGTTATCGGCTATTATCACATAACTGGCACAGTCATCCAAAATACGGATGATACTGCCGTTCTCCATCGGCTTACGTGCAAGGTCTCGCATCCTGCGATTCGTCCCCTTGCAGAAAAAATATGTGCCTCTCAAGTATGGCAACGTTGCACCTATCTGCTTCACCTCGCTGATTGCAGGCAAACGGCGGATGTCATCGTCAATATGCTCCGTGATGTTGACCGTAATGTTACCGCCATTACGCTCTGCCCAGCCTTTCTGCCACAAATAACCAGCAACTTCGGCTACCTTTAATACTTCTTCTTTGAGTGCATCGCGCCCTTCAAGAACACTTTTCATAGTCGTTTATTAAATTTTTTACAAAAGTACATGAAATTATTTTACCGATACTTTATATTTTGATATGCAAACATTAAATTTTGATAACTATTTTGAGATATGCTCTTTTTTTGCATATATCTATTGGTTTTTTTATATTTTTGCGCATAAATATTCACTCATTATCTATTTATTACTCTCTTTCGCCAGAACAGATGAACTTCATACAAGATATAATAAACAACTCTCACTTACCGATACTGACGGCTTTCCTCCTCGGTATCATCATCGTGCTGCACCCTTGCCTCTTTGCTACCAATATCGCTGCAATGGCTTATATGGCCAAGGATGCTCACGACCGCAGAAAACTGT
Source organism: Prevotella sp. (assembly GCA_021204605.1). Taxonomy (GTDB): domain Bacteria; phylum Bacteroidota; class Bacteroidia; order Bacteroidales; family Bacteroidaceae; genus Prevotella. Next base: position 8,433 of record JAJPZD010000186.1, on the reverse strand, counting down.
TCCACAACTGTCTGCTCTATACCTTCGGACGGGTTTTGGCTTACTCGCTGCTGGGCATCCTGCTCATCTCTGTGTTGCGCGGCGGTGCCCAAATGATGAACCTCACCACTTGGTTCACTGCATGGGGAGAAAGATTGCTCGCACCGTTCCTTATTATAGCCGGCCTTTATTTCCTCTTAAACCAATTGGTGCGCAGACATACTCATTGCCATAATGTCGATACAAAGCGCAAAGTTAACAGCTATGCTGGTTGCCTGTTGCTCGGCATTGTCCTCGCCCTGTCGTTCTGCCCTGAAAGCGCGATAGTCTATTTCTGCATGCTGCTGCCTATGTCCGCCAAATCTACAGTTGGCTACTTTCTGCCTGTCGTCTTTGCCATTGCAACCGCAATACCTACCGTTATGCTCGCATGGGGTGTAGCCTACGGGCTGAGCAACTCTTCTCTAATGCGTGAGCGTATGGATAAATTCCAGAAATGGATGAACGTGATAGTAGGAATTATATTTGTCATCGCAGGCGCACTATGCCTGTTCTTTTAAGGCATCTTCTTCCGTTTCCATATCCATGTCAAGACGGCCCTGCCATAGATATTTGCGCGTCTCACTCACTATCACGCCACTAAGAAAGAGCAGCGAAAGCAAGTTCGGTATCGCCATGAGTGCGTTCATGCAGTCGGCTATGTTCCATACAATGTCAAGGCTCATCACACTGCCGATAAAGATAGCCACAACATACACCACGCGGTAGCCCCTCGTCCACTTACTGCCTTTCAGGTATTCCACCGCTCGCTCTCCGTATATCTCCCAACCGAGAATCGTACTGAACGCAAATGTCAGCAAACCAAATGTCAACAACGGCGTGCCGATTACCGGTATCTTACTGAATGCCATCTTCGTAAGTGTCGCTCCATTATCATAACTGATATCCGGATAGGCTATTATGCTGCTTACAATAACGATACCTGTAAGTGCGCAGATAACCACAGTGTCCCAAAACGTGCCTGAGGCCGACACCAACGCCTGACGCACCGGGTTGCGGGTCTTCGCAGCAGCAGCGACAATAGGGGCAGACCCCATTCCTGACTCGTTTGAAAACAGCCCTCGTGCAATACCATAACGGGCGGCAAGCATTATCATTCCACCGGCAAAACCGCCACCTGCAGCCTTCGGCGCGACTGCCGACTCACATATCATACTGATCGCCGGCCACAGATACTCGTGGTTTATAAACAGTATTACTATACAACCTATAATATATAGAAACGACATCAAAGGAACAAGCATCGTGCATACACGCGCGATACTCTTGATGCCTCCTATAATCACCATTCCAACGAGAATACATATCACTATACCTGTGATATAAGGCGAAACTCTGTAGCTCTCTTGCGTCAGCGTCGCTATGGCATTCGCCTGCACCGTGTTGCCGATACCAAATGCCGCTACCGCCGTGAATATGGCAAAAAGAATACCTAATTTCCGCCAACCCAAACCACGCTCAAGGGCATACATCGGACCGCCCATTGTGCGACCGTCACCCGTCTTTACACGGTATTTTATCGCAAGAAGACCCTCCGCATATTTCGTGGATATCCCGAAAAAACCAGTCAGCCAGCACCATAACACCGCCCCCGGCCCGCCCAACGCTACCGCCGTGGCGACTCCGATGATGTTTCCCGTGCCTATCGTTGCGGCAAGGGCTGTTACCAATGCGCCAAACTGCGACACGTCCCCGTCTGCGCCCTTGTCTTTCTTTACCGACAGCTTTATAGCAGTCCATAATTTGCGCTGAGGAAATTCCAGCCGTATAGTAAGGAATATGTGGGTGCCAAGCAGTAGGATTATCATGGGCCATCCCCATAGGAATGAACTGAACTCACTGAAAAACCGTTGAATAATATCCATGCCCTGCTCCTTATTTCACTTCAACTTGACTATCAAAACTGATCTTCACATTCTCGTAACCCATTGCCCTTAACATGCGGAAAACCTGCAATTTGGCATTCTCCTCTGCAGTGGAGATATTCTCCTGTGTCAAGCAACGGGCCTTCATCTTTCTATATGCTGTATGATACATCTTCTCCCTCACCTCGTCGTTCCACGAACCTGTCTCAAAAAACGACTGCGTGCGTGCCTCGTCGATGAACCTCTCATCGAGCAGACCGATTTGCGGCAACAACACACTTATCGTGTCTTTGTCAACCGTTATCCAGTCGTCTTTCACTTTCCCCATGTCAAAACCGAGCCGCAACGTACCATAATATATACGTATCAGGTGGTCATCGCTGAAAATCCCTTTCCTCACCGTGTCAACCAACTCCTCATCCTCTATAGAAAGAAACTCCCACTCTCCTATCTCTTTCATCGCCAGCACCTGAGTAGGGGTAACATTTATCTTGTCATCAGAGAACACTGTTATGGTATCATCCTTGCATGACCGTACTATAACGATTACGGCAATGGCGACAACAATCACGGCAACCGACAACAGACAAAGCCGCACCCTGTTGTAGTTGCGGAATATCTTTGCAAACGTGTTGCCTTTCCTTGCCTTATCGCTCTTATTTCCCTCCATTTTCTATCGTATTGCTGTCCAACAGTGTCGGAAGGTCGCTTGTGGTGAATTTCTTGCGGAATGTTATCGTGATGTCCTCCTCCTCATATCCCATCTGCTTGATCATCGGTATCAACGCATGGGCGGCACTCTCCCTCGCCATGTCGATGATGCCCAACTTAGGAACACTGTTCAGAATCGCAGCCCGCCCCTGCTTCTCATAGTCTGTCAACTCGGCATCGCTGAAATTGGAGCGCATCAGTGATACATACCTCTTTATCTCGTTGTGGTCGATGCGGCTGTCGGTAAGCTCCACTTTCGGGTCAGGGAGTATTATCTCTATCTTGCCTTCTTTCTGCACCACATTGTTCTCGTTGAAATCACCAAAATCAATATATGCCTTTAGCGTAGCATCCACTGGAATGGCGATTTTTCTCGATGACATGGGCAACTTGATATTGAATTTCTGCTGAAGGAACGTGCCTTGCAGACTCATCTGGTCATCATGGGTCACAATTTTGTGCACCTGATATTCCGCTGTATAGAGCTTGGCGCATTTCCTGATCTGCATGACCATCATAGGAATGGTATCCACCCCTACCTGCTCCTCCGTTGCCGCCTGCTCCTTACAGCCACTCAGCAACATCGCTAACATTATCACACACAACAATAACCCCTTTTTCATAATTGCCAACAAAGTTACTACTTTTTTGTCATTTTGAGCAACATTAACAACTTATTTTATTATTTAGCTGCCTTTTTTGCTCTTTTTACGCCACAATGATATAATATTTGTAATGGTAATCTAAAAAAACTGCCTCTCGTATCTCTCTATGCATAATTGTCAATTCTCAATTTCAATTCTAATAAATCGTTTAATTCTTTCGTTTACTATTCTTACATAGCTTCGTTTCATTTTGTCATTCAGAAAACTGTGCTCAACCATTTTCCTCGTTTCATCGGGCATTTGCATATATTTGTCAAGGATTTTATTAAGACGGGTTGAGTTAATTCCTATCCGTAGTCCAAACCGTTCAAAGTCAAGGCGGCATGGATGACCTGTCCTGTCCAAAACATCACTTGTTTCGATATTCGGAGACAAACCGCCATCAAGACCCATGTCATCACCATTTATATGCAGACTTGTGTTGAGCAAATCGTATGCTGGTGCAAGGCGATAATCCTGCCCCTGCCGGATTAGCGAGAAATTCTTCAGGTGGTCATCACCGTTTGCATAGATGTAGTTGAACAGCACTAATTCAAAGAACCGTTCCATGTCAACTTTCCATGCAGCGACATTTTCACGGATAGCAACGGCAATATCCTCATAACATCCGTTGTACTTGAACTGTGAGCCTTCCGCCTGTTCGTTTCTCCCTACAACAGACGCAAAATCATCCATATACAACTTACTGCCATCTTGCATTATGTCAAACCGTTTTGTGATATACACCGCCTGACCCTTTGGTGTGAAACACAACCCGTTAACAGCAGTCTGTATTCCATACACCTGTGAGGCTATCTGCATGGTGAGATGCTCGTTGGCAGGTATCTGTTTCCGTGAACTCAACGTGTTGTCCCACGGCGCGGGTTTCAGGATGTGTGTGGAGCGTTTATCTTTATTTGACAGTCTGATTTTTACATTCTCAATGAGAGCGGGAAATTTCTCCTGAACACCGGAAACTGATATTCTGTGCTGTGCCTCCACAAGATAAGTGGTATCTTGAATTTCCTCCAGATCGAAATCCAAAACATGACTTACCCTCTTGCCGTCAAAAAGCAGCTTTGCGGCTTTGGGACTGTAAGTGTCAAAACCCTCCAAAAGGGTTGACGGACAATTATTAATCTCTTTCATCTGCAATCTTTCTAACTTCAACAGCTCCGATGAAATCCTGATCCGCCATGGCGGTGAGCAGACCGAAGAAATCCTGCTCGTCGATACGTAAATACCTGCATATCGCCTTACGATTGGCTCCTTCTGGCAATATATTCGCAAAAAACGGAAATAGATACTCCGATTCGTATGGCTCTTTCCGTTTTGGCAATGTAACCGAAATAGGCGGCTGGCCGGAGGCGAGATAGTCGCTGTCATAACAGAACGTATATCCCCTGCCGGGATGTTTTTCGGTCAGCACCCCGGCTTTATGCTCATTGGAGTAAACATTTAACTTTCTCATTTAAATCATTGTCAGAAAACGGTTTGACGAACCTTGTACTCAATCTCCATTCCGAGTACATCGAGTATTTTACCCACTGTACTCAACGATGGGTTCCCCTTCCCTCGCTCTATATCCTTGATAGTCGCTAAACTGACCATTGCCAATTCTGCTAAATCCCGCTGTGACAACATCAGAAATTCCCTTCGGCTTTTCATCACTTCCCTTAGTTCCATAGTCTATTAAAACAAACTTTTCGGCAAAAATATGATATTTTTCTCGAAAAAACAAGGAAAAGTTTAATATTTCATACTTTATGCTATTAATCTGCCCTTTTGACATGTTTTTTATATGAAAAGTATGTTATTTCAGACTTTTTACGAAATAATTTCTATAACCGTCTATTTTGGCTATGGTGCGATGCTAACAGCATAATTCTCAATATTTCCGCAAAACAATCTTTTTTAACACTAAGAATTTTTGTTGTTGTCATAAAAATGTGTAATTTTGTAGAACAATCAAATTACTAATATTATCTGGTTTTCAACTTGCTTTTAGTGCGCTGAAACACCTGTAAACTAATAATCTATGATATGAAAGAGGATGATAAATTACAAACCCGAAGAGAGTTTTTGAAAAGTATAGCTAAGGGCGTCGCCGTTACCACCCTTTTCTTCGTCGGTGGAAAAGATTTGGTTGCTGCAACAATCAACAGTGCCTCCAGCAAATGCAGCACATCGTACGAATGTTCGGGCGGTGGCGGTAAATGTGGCTCGTCTTACGAGTGTGCTGGTAGTGGCGGCAAGTGCGGCTCGTCTTACGAGTGTACCGGCGGGGGCGGCAAATGTGGCTCGTCTTACGAGTGTACCGGCGGGGGCGGCAAATGTGGCTCGTCTTACGAGTGTACCGGCGG
>JAJPZD010000186.1:0-2711 GCA_021204605.1 Prevotella sp. | reverse complement strand
GGCGGCGGTGGCAAGTGTGGCTCTGCTTACGATTGTTCGGGAACTTAATCAACTCCATGAAATATCTTTTTGACCCCAAAATAATCCACCGGTTTGAGAAGGATGACAAAATCCTCTTTTTCAATCCATTGAAACCTTCTTGGCTCGTAACCAATAAAGTCGGTGAGTTCGTACTGGAACTGTGCGACGGTGAAAAGAGTCACAGTGCGGTTGTCAACTCGTTTTGTAAACTCTACGGCGAGGAGTTCCGCGAATGTGTTGACTCTTTCCTTTTCCACGCAAAGGAAAGCAACATCTTCGTTGATGACAATATGTCGGAAATGCCGCATAAGCGTCTGCTGTCATTGGTTCAGTTGTCTATCTCATCAGCATGCAACCTGCATTGTGTTTACTGTTACGCCACAGCACGTAAAGAGAGCCGCCATCCGAAAATGACTCTTGATGACTACAAAAGGGTGATTGACGGCCTTTGCAGGATAAACCCTTTTATCTCGTTCACGCTGACCGGTGGTGAACCGCTCCTAAACAAGGATTGTCTCAAAATCGCTGCTTACATCAGGAAAATGAATTGCGATGTTGACTTGTTGACTAACGGCACTCTGATAGACGAGGGCAATATCTTAGATATAAAGAAGTTGTTCTATAAAGTTACTATAAGTGCTGATGGCAGCACTCCGGCTCTTTTCGAGTCTTTCCGCGGCAAAGGTCAATACCCCAAGATAGTGCGTGCTGTCAACCTGTTGGAAAAACACAACGTGAACTACATGATATCCATGGTCGTCAACAAAAACAATATCCATGATGTCGCAAATATGGCTAAGAAATACGGCGGGCACCTCAACTACCAGCCTCTGTTCAGGGCCGGCTCGGCTCTCAATGGGAATCTGGGCATCACCGGTGCGGAATACTACAGGGTCTTGGCAATGACGCATGGCGTTAATCCTCTGTCTTATTGTGAGTCGTCACTTGACGAGGCAAGACAATATAAAATCTGCAAGTGTGCCATCGGCGACGGTGAAATCAGCATTTCTGAAACTGGTGATATATATCCATGCCAGTTGCTCCACAACGGGGAATTCTTGGCCGGCAACATTCATGATACTCCAATAGAGGTGATTTACAACGAGGGTAAGTCGCTGCTTGAATGTCGCAAACTGTCTGTTGACAATATCGAGGGCTGCAAGGATTGTTTCCTCCGCTATGTCTGTGGCGGCGCGTGCCGCGCCCGCGCTTATTACGAGAAAGGCTCGTTAAAAGTCGCCGGCGACTTCTGCGAATACGAAAAGAGTGCCTTCATAGACGGCATCTTCAAAATATACTCCAAAAATCTTATGGAAAGGCTATAACAAATTGTGATTATTGAGTAGAAAATTTCTGCAAAATTTTAAACCATTAAAATATTTATTATAGTTAATATATATTAATTACACCAATTGGAATGCAATCAAATATACAATAATTGAACTGCCGAAATTATTTCGACAATTCAATTTCATAGTGTATATGATTCCAGGCTATTATTTGTAGAACCGCCCGACAAATTACTGTTTTGACAGCCATTCTTCCTTGTTGGCAATCAGCTCGCTGAGCTTGTCGGGATTTATTTCCGTAAAGCTATCACTGATGCCTGTGGCAACGAGGAAGTTGTCAACGTATGGCAAGTAATCTGTTATGTTCTCTGGGGTTATACCGGAAGCAATCGCAAGAGGCGCAATCCCCGACATACTCTTTATCTTGTCGATATCCGCGGCATATCCTGTTCCTATACCACTGGTGCATACCACATCCATCAATGGCGCGGCTTTCTCTACAGCTGACTTATAGTCACTCACCTTTTTCTGGTATTTGAACGCCACACCTCCAAAATAGAGGGTATCGGGCAGACGCAGCTTTATTATTCTCCTCACCTCCTCTGCGTATGGCTGCATCTCCGCCTTTTCGTCTATATGGGCATTGTCAACCCATATTGCATCTATCTTTTCGGGCATCATCTCTGCCACCGCCTTGGCATCAAGTCCAAGACAGTTAACTCCCACCCATATCGGTGCAAACTGCTCCTTCACCTCAACTGCAAGTCGCATAAGCTCATCGTCAGAAAGAGAACCGTGACTGATAAGGAAAACCCCGTCAGCACCGCTCTCCTTTGACCTCGTTACATTCCTGAATGCCTGCTCCTTCGATGTAACGTGAATCACTGGATAAATGTTTTTCTTTGTCATAATTGTAGTGTGTTAGTAATCTGAATCTATGCCTTCAAAAACTTCTGTTTTTTCAGAACCTTTTTTTATTACATATTTATTCGTTATTTCCCTATTATGTGTTCTTTTATTGCAAAGTTACCTCTTTTAATCGCTTTTTACTGTGTTTTGGGCTTCTTTAACATCATCAAGGGCTTATCATCCCTTATTTTTTTGATTTTTCCAACATTTTTATTTCCGTATCAATATGATTTTTGTAATCAAGCACAATTTCTTCATCTTGATATCGTCTCTTAACATCCATATACGCCTCATCCTCACACGATGCATTTACAGTTACTATTTCTGATAGCGTTTCTATTATCTCAAAAGTGTATTTCATAATTTTGCATTTATAATCATAATGCAAAGAAACACAAAAAAAATGACAATAATATCAAAAGATCATTTAATAACTTTCGTGATCAGTTTTTTGAAATTTATTTAAAAGAATGTTGATAAAGGGTATAAAAT
>JAJPZD010000157.1 GCA_021204605.1 Prevotella sp. | reverse complement strand
CACTATTATCTGACTGATGGTGCTAACGGTGGACAATATTATGTGTGGTCTGATCTCAATGAGGATGGCTCCGAGATGGGCAATTGGGCCACTGGTAATCCTGGCTTCAACCTTAGTATGGGTAGCTCGGCAGCTCCTGATGAATATCCATCCGTCATGTTGCCCGATGGCTATCAGGGTGCAGGTGTGCAGTTGACTACCCGCAGCACGGGTCCATTAGGTGCGCTTGTGGGCAGACGGCTTGCCGCAGGAAATCTTTTCTTGGGATATTTTGATTTAAGTTCAGCATTGACAAATACGTTACAGTCAACTAATTTCGGTTTGCCGTTTGACCATAAACCATTACGATTGACTGCACATTACAAATATTCCCGTGGTGATTCTTATCAGGATGAGGACGGCAATATCATTGATGTTCAGGATATGGGCAATATCTATGGCGTTTTCTATCTCAATCACGATTCTAAAGGCAATGCCTTGGTATTACATGGCGATGATATAAAAACCAGTTCGCAAATTGTGGCGATAGCTGATATCAGCGGCTTGGATGAGACTGACGAGTGGACGGAGCTGAGCGTTGACTTCGTGTATAATATGGATGTTGACGAAGACCTGCTTGCTTCACAGGGCTATAGTCTCGCTATTGTCTGCACCTCAAGTTTCTATGGGGCTTCGTTCCGTGGTGCTATCGGCAGTACTCTCTGTGTAGATGAGATTAATATATTATGGGAAGAAACATCTGACGAGGAAACAGAAGAATGAAAAGAATATATTTATTATCCATATTGGCGGTGTTGATGGCCATCTCGGCGCATGCGTCAACTTTTACCGATAGTCTGTCGTATGACATCCGTTTTGCTTACAGCATTGGAGGCACAATGCCTATCGGCATGCCCGCTACTATACGCAAGTTAAACAAATACTCCCTTGAGGCTAATGTCCAGATTGGAGTTGACGTCTATGAGCGCTTCAACAACAGATGGGGCATCGCCACCGGACTGCGCCTCGAAAACAAGGGGATGAGCATCGAGGCGACGGTGAAAAACTATCACATGACAATGGTACGAGGCGGCCAGACCTTGGAAGGACGCTTCACCGGGCATAACGCCACCGATGTAACGCAGTGGATGTTCACTCTCCCGGTTCAGGCTGTCTGCTATCTTGGTGATAAATGGCTACTGAGGTGCGGACCGTATATCTCTTACGTCCACTCACACAGCTTTTCTGGACATGCGTCAGACGGTTATCTGCGTGTTGGGGATCCAACAGGTGCCAAAGTGGAAATCGGTTCAGATGAGAATACACGGGGCTCTTACGACTTCTCTGATGACCTCCGCAGATTCCAGTATGGTGTTCTTGTAGGTGCTAACTGGCGTTTCTACAAGTCTTGGGGGCTTCTCGTTGACGTGTCCTGGGGCCTCAATGGTATCTTCAAGAGTGATTTCCATACCATAGAACAGACGTTCTACCCTATATATGGCACAATAGGCTTGTCATACCATATCAAATAATATCGAATAAACACCTAATAATAAAATAATAATAACTAAAAAGAATTTATATGAACAAAATTTTTACTTTTATTGCGGCTTGCGCCATGTGCTTGACTGCCATGGCAACGGACTATACAGGGCAGTTGAACGTTACTACGGGTGCCGGTTCATTGGATCCAGTTGAAACGACTATTTCTGTAACACAGCAGGAAGATGGGAATTACACATTCTCATTGAAAAATTTCTCGTTGGGTACTGTTATGAATGTCGGAACAATTGAGGTTACAGACATTGTAGCTACAACTGAAGAGAACGGTGACATTACACTTCCATACGAAGGAAACGTAACTATTCAGAATGGCGATGACGAAAGTATAACATGGGGTATGGCCGGTCAGAGTGTTGCTCTTACTATGAATTCTGTAATTTCTGGAAATACTCTTACTGCAGATTTGTCCATAAACGTATTTGGAATGACCGTAACAGTATCTTTCGAAGGCGAGGCTGCCGCGGCAAGCAATTCCAAGGATTATACGGATAAATTGTATATAACCTTAATGGGTAGTACTTTGGATCCTGTTGATGCAACAATAACTATTACCGAACAGGAGGATGGTAATTACACCTTTACCCTGAAGAACTTCGCACTTGCAATTATGGGTACGTATATGTATATCGGTTCAATTGAATTGGCGGACATAGAGGGAACAAGCGAGGATGGTACTGTTACAATGTCAACAACTCAGACCGCCACTATCACTGAAGGTGATGATCCCGCAGATGCGACTTGGTCATACGCCGGTCAGAGCGTAGATGTTACAATGACAGCCAAAATGACAGAAGACAGCCTTTATGCAGAAATGACAATTTCCATATTAGGAATGAATGTTGGTGTAGTTTTTGGTGATAGCGAATCAGCAGGCATTGAGGCAGCAACTATAAGCAGCAATAACAGTGGCGTTGAGGCTATTTATGACATGAGTGGCCGCAGGTTGAACTCTCTCACAAAGGGTGTAAACATCATCCGCAAGGCTGACGGAACAACCGTAAAGGTTCTCCAAAAGTAAGATAACAGACAAATATTGTAAAAATAAAAATCCCGGATATCAAGTTGTTCGGGATTTTTTGTGTATCTTTGCGAATGTCTTTTACGTTTCGTGAAGTAAATAGTTAATGCTGCTATGGAGAAACTCATTCACTATGTGTGGAAACATAAATTGTTCCCGATAAAGCCTCTCGTAACTCCGGAGGGGAAGTCGGTTGAGGTGATAGATCCAGGATTGTCAAACAGTAATGCCGGTCCTGACTTCTTCAATGCGAAGATTAAGATTGGCGGCACTCTCTGGGTAGGCAACGTGGAGATACATGATGTCTCCTCCGACTGGTATGTGCATGGGCATCATAAGGATGCGGCTTACGACAATGTGGTGCTCCATATCGCTGGGAAGATTGACACTGACGTGAGGACTTCGGATGGCAGAACGGTGGCGCAACTGCAACTTGAGGTGCCGGAATATGTTCGCAACAACTATGTTGAACTGCTCACCACTGACCATTATCCGCCGTGCTATGCCATAGTGCCAAGTCTTAGCAAACTTGAGATGCACGGCTGGCTGAGCAGTCTCCAGACAGAAAGGTTGGAGCGGAAAACAGACGATATAGTGAGAAGGGTAGCTCTTTGCGAAGGCTCGTGGGAGAGTGCGCTGTTCGTTACTATGGCACGCAACTATGGCTTCGGGGTAAACAGTGAGGCTTTTGAGGCTTGGGCGTACAACATACCGTTGCAGAGCGTGGCGCATCATAGGGATGACCTTTTCCAGATTGAGGCGATTTTCATGGGGCAGGCGGGACTGCTAAACCCTGATGCCATCCCTGAACGCTACCGTGATGAGGCTATCAGAGAGGGCTATTTCAGTAAGTTGCGTGACGAATATCAATATCTTGCCTCTAAATTCAGTTTAAAGCCGATGGACGCTAAACGGTGGCGTTTCCTCCGTCTTCGCCCACAGAATTTCCCACATATCCGCATATCACAACTTGCCAA
>JAJPZD010000253.1 GCA_021204605.1 Prevotella sp. | reverse complement strand
CAACTCCGCCCTCACCGCCGATCCAGACAATGCTTTGTTCCTTGCGGCAAAAAGTAGTGTGCTCCTCAATATGGGGCGGTATCTTGAATGTATCAGCGCAAGCGACAAGGCCCTCGCCATTGACGACGACCTCCCTGACGTGTATTACAACGCAGGCATCTCGTATTTCAATCTCGCACTCCTCCTTGAGAACGATGCCGATAATTATATGGCGAACCAAGACAAAATCCTCGGCTACAACCGCCTCGCTCTCCCGTACATGGAGAAATACCGCCAATTGTGCCCTACCCAGAGAAAGAAGTGGGTCCCTTCCCTCTATCATATCTACTATAACCTCAACATGGGCACTCAGTTCGAGGAAATTTGCAAAGTAGTTGCCGAACTCAAACAGGAAGCTGCCAAATAATATCCCCCATAGCAAAATTCCCATCCCTCTCAAGCTATAAATAACTTTTAACTTGAAAAATCTCCGATTTTCACTGTTCTTAAGCAATTTTTAATTTTTAATTCTTATTTTTTCGATTAAGCGAGAGCAATTAAGCTCGCTTAAATTGCAGAGCGTGAGAAAAATCACCGTAGGTAATTTGAAAAATCTCTGATTTTTCACTACCTTTGCACGGATATAGTTAAACTAAAATCTACTACCGATGAATCTTAAAGTCCGCCTCGCCATAATGAGCTTCCTCGAATTTGGAGTTTGGGGCGCATATCTCACATCCATGGGCCGTTATCTCTGCAATGTCGGCATGGGAACAAACATCGGCCTGTTTTATGCCATGCAGGGTATCGTCTCTATTTTTATGCCGGCTCTCATGGGTATTGTCGCCGACAGGTGGATACAGGCGCAACGGCTGCTCGGCCTGTGCCACCTCACCGCAGGCGTGTTCATTATACTTGTGGCTATATACAGCATGACACAGGGCACCGCATCCAGCTTCACTATACTGTTCACGCTCTATTCTCTTTCGGTGGCGTTCTATATGCCTACTCTTGCACTGTCTAATTCGGTATCTTACAATGCCCTCACCAAGGCGGGCTTGGACACAGTGAAAGACTTCCCGCCAGTACGCGTGTTCGGCACCGTCGGCTTCATCTGCTCCATGTGGTTCGTTGACATCATGGGCTTCCAGGCCAACCAAAACCAGTTTATCGTCTCCGGCGTGCTTAGCGTCATTCTGTTCCTTTATACTTACACAGTGCCTAAATGCCCAACATCATCAGCAGGCGACAAGAAGAGTTTCGTAGAGGCTCTCGGCCTCAGGGCATTCACACTTTTCAAGAAAAGGGAGATGGCTATATTCTTCATATTCTCCATGCTGCTCGGCGTAAGCCTCCAAATCACAAACGGCTTCGCAAATCCTTACATCAGCAGTTTTGCCGCCTCACCAGAATATGCCAATACTTTCGGAGTGCAGCACGCCAATATCCTCATATCGCTCTCTCAAATCAGCGAGACGCTCTGCATCCTGATGATCCCCTTCTTCATGAAACGTTACGGTATCAAAAATGTCATGCTCATCGCCATGTTCGCATGGACACTACGCTTCGGCTTCTTCGGCTTCGGAAACCCAGGCTCCGGGGTGTGGCTGTTCATCCTCTCGATGATTGTCTATGGCGTGGCTTTCGACTTCTTCAACATCAGCGGCTCACTGTTCGTGGACAAAAGCACTGATGATTCCATACGTTCCAGCGCTCAGGGCCTGTTCATGCTCATGACCAACGGTGTCGGAGCTACTATCGGCACGCTCAGCGCACAGGCGGTGATCAACTCGTTCACCTGCTCAAAACAGGTCGGAGAGGAGTGCTTCACTGTTGGCAACTGGCAGACATGCTGGTTTATCTTCGCGGCTTACGCCCTCGTTATCGGCGTGGCTTTTGCTTTGGTTTTCCACCCCAAAAAGGAACATGTAAATTTATGATTTATAATTAGGCGACTATGGCTCTGTTTAAGACACAATTGTTTTTTAGAGGCGTTTCTGAAATTCTTGGAAGTGAGGACCTCGGACTGTTGATCTTCTCTGACAATATGAAGGAACGGCAGATCTCTATCGTCTGCGACAAATCTATGGCTCTGCAAATAGAATTTCGCCTGAAACGTTTGCCTATTACAAATATCATGCTACCAGAGGTCCTTTGCAAGCTCTTGAACATTCATGACTTAAATTTGGAAATCATCATTGATGATCTGGTTGATGGCCAGTACCGCACAATATTGTATAATACCGAGACTATGGAACCTATGCTCATTCGTGCTTCTGATGCCGTGCTCCTTTCCATTGTGGCTGATATCCCTATTTTTATGGATACCAAATTATACAGACAGCAGTCAGTGCACTATTCCATTAACTCAAGGGGGGTGTCGCTCCCCGTCAACACGATAAGCGACAAAATGCTGCAGTCCGCACTCGACAAGGCGATAGCCGATGAGAACTATGAACTTGCCTCTCATCTTAGGGATGAACAGAAAAGACGCAATAAGGGCAATGACAAGGTTACTGACTAAATATATGCCGATATGAAAGAGATGAGGTTTTTCTTTACTCCTAACGCCACTGGCAGCAACGAACTGCCCTTGGACGAGGCAATGCACGCTCTGCGTGTGCTGCGCCTTAAAAGCGGGGATGAGATGTTCCTCATGGATGGCGTGGGCTCTTTCTATCGCGCTATTGTTACCATCGCCGCCACGAAACGCTGTATGTACGAGATTGTGGAGACATTGCCGCAACAAAGAGCGTGGAAAGGGAAAATACATGTCGCCGTGGCTCCTACCAAGGTGATGGACAAGATAGAGTGGTTCTGCGAGAAAGCCACCGAGATAGGCATCGACGAGATTTCCTTCCTCAACTGCAAGCTGTCGGAACGCAAGGTGCTCCGCACCGTCCGTATCGAGAAAATCATCATCTCAGCCGTAAAGCAGAGCCGCAAGGCGTGGAAACCGAAGCTCAACCCTATGCTTCCTTTCAGGGATTTTGTCAAACTGCCCTTACACGGCAGGAAATTCATAGCTCACTGCCAAGAGGGATTCCCACAGAATGACCTGTTCGAGGAATTGCTGCCTTTGCGGGCTTCCTCTAATGGTGAGGAGGTTACCATCCTCATCGGTCCGGAGGGGGATTTCTCTATCGAGGAGGTCAGTCTTGCACTCGACAACGGCTTTGAGTCTGTCTCACTCGGTAAAAGTAGGTTGCGAACCGAAACGGCTGCCCTATACGCTACGGCTATCGCACAATTGGCTCTGAGAAAATAACATATTCTATAATACAAGACGTAACTTGACGTTTATTTAATGTGCTGTGTCTTATACAGCTTCTATTAATTGGTTTTTATAATGAAAAAGATTGTATGTAAAATCTACTTGTCGGTGCTGGCCTGCCTCGCACTGACGGTTTTCTTGTCTTCTTGCTCCAACAACGACTATGTAAATGCCATCCCCGATAACAGCATCGCCGTCGTTGCTGTCAACTTGCAGGATCTTGCGGCTGACGGTGATGATAATTTGGCCCAGCTCAAAAGCCTCATCATGGTTGACAACATCGAGGAGTGTGGCTTAGATGTCTCCAGAAAAATATATGTGTTCGAGACCGCTGATGGCAACATCGGCTGCGTGGCGAAAGTCTCCGATGAAAAGAAACTTGATTCCTGGTTCAACCGATTGGCAGAGAAAGGCTATTGCAAGAACACATCCAAACGCAAGAAGCTCCGCTTCACGGTGATAAGGAATCTTGTGGTCGCTGGATTCTCCTCACATACCTTAGTTGCTATGGGACCCGTGCTCCCCTTCCGACAGCAGGAGATACAGAAACGCATTGCCTCGTATCTTGGACAAGACGGGGATAAGAGCATAAAAGGCTCGCCTATATTCGAAAAACTTGAGAGCTTGGAAGGACAGATTACTATGGTGGCTCAGGCTGTCGCTCTGCCTGACCAATTCGCAGCGCCTTTCTCTTTGGGAGCACCGAAGGATGCTGATCCCTCGCAGATAATGCTCGCCGCAGAGCTCAATATCGTGCCCCACGTTTGCCTTGAAATCAAAGGGGAGACATTCTCGTTCAACAAGACTATCGACAGCGCACTGAAAGAATCTGCAACATCTTTACGACCTATCGAGGGGAAATATGTCGGTTGTATGCCCGCCTCTGCCGCCGCCGGCGTGTTCCTGAACATCGACGGCAAGCGGTTCATCGACATCCTACATTCGAGCGCTTACTTCTCTGCCCTGCTCGCCGGAATGAACACGGTGATCGACATGGATAATATCATCAGAAGTGTTGACGGCGACATGTCTATTGTGATCCCTGACTTCAGTGCCGACAACACCAAACCGCGCCTTGCAGCACAGCTCGCCGACAAGGAGTTCCTCAAGGATGTTGACTATTGGAAGGAATCGTGCCCCGACGGCAGCCAAATTGATGACTGGGGCAAGAATTGTTATTTTTATACCGACGGCAATGTTTCTTACTATTTTGGCGTTACTGATGATATGCAGTTTTTCTCCGGCGGCTCGCCCGACGATGCACGGCAGTCAATAACCAAGGATTCTGCTCCTCTGTCTGAAGAGTTACAGAAAAGAATTGTCGGCCAGCGTATGTGCATCGTGTTCAATGTCAGCTCTCTGAGCATAGTCAACGATCTCATCGGACCACTACTTGGAGATATATCTACTGTCGTCTATAGCATTAAGTGATGAATTGTATCAGTTTCAACTCTGTCATCCCCAATGTGTTCTGGCAAAACGGGGAATTGGATTCTGACATCTGGCATAACGCCGTCAACTTCGACAAAGGTGGTCTCTATCTCGTGGAGGCCGACAGCGGAAAGGGCAAAAGCACGTTCTGCAGCTATGTCCTCGGCTACCGACATGACTTCAGCGGCAACGTGGCGTTTGATAACGTCTCCACTAAAAATCTTAGAGTCTCCGACTGGGTTGACATTCGCAAGCGGCATATCAGTTACCTTTTCCAGGAACTGCGCCTCTTCCCTGAACTCACCGCTTTTGAGAACGTGGAGATAAAAAACAAACTCACCGGCTTCAAGTCGCATAAACAGATTGTAGAGTGGTTTGATATTTTAGGTATCGGCGACAAATTGAACTCTCTCGTGGGGCGTATGTCTTTCGGCCAGCAGCAGCGTGTCGCCATGATACGTGCCTTGGTGCAGCCTTTCGACTTCCTCCTCGCCGATGAGCCAATCAGCCATCTTGATGACGGCAACTCCAAAGTCATGGGGGAGATAATGCTGCAGGAGGCTCATGCACAGGGTGCAGGGGTCATCATCACGAGTATAGGAAAACATATCATCATGAACTACCAAAAGGTTTTTAAACTATGACATTGGTCTGGAAATTATTGCGCCGGCATATCAGCATACCACAGTTCGCAGGATTTGCACTCGCCAACCTTTTCGGAATGCTTATCGTGCTTCTCGGCTACCAGTTTTACCGCGACGTGCTGCCGGTGTTCACCTCGCACGACAGTTTCATGAAGTCCGACTTCCTCATCGTAAGCAAGAGTATCGGGACTGCTAACTCGCTTACAGGGCGTTCCAATGCTTTCAACGCGGCTGAAATAGATGAGCTCGCATCGCAGGATTTCGTGAAAAAGGTGGGCAAATTCTCACCTACTGAGTATAAGGTCAGCGCGAATATGGGTATTAACGGCACGCCGGTGCTAAACTCAGAACTGTTTTTCGAGAGTGTGCCCGATGGCTTCGTGGATGTCTCCCTCAACGACTGGACATATACCGAGGGAAGCCATGATGTGCCGATCATCCTACCTCGCTCTTATATTAATATGTACAACTTCGGCTTCGCACAATCGCACTCACTCCCTAAAATCAGCGATGGCCTCGTGGGTATGATCGACTTCAATATCTTCATTCACGGTAACGGCCACAAGGATGAGTTCAAAGGTAGGGTAATCGGCTTCTCCAACCGTCTCAACACAATCCTCGTGCCACAGGCTTTCATGGACTGGGCAAACGCCTTCTATGCTCCTGAGAGCAACTCTGATCCTACACGCCTTATCGTCGAGGTAGCCAACCCGACAGACGAGAACATCATGAAATATTTTGACCAAAAAGGCTTTGAGGTGGACGACGACAAACTGCAAAGCGAGAAAACCACTTATTTCCTCCGGATGCTCGTGTCGGTTGTCATGGTTGTCGGCATCATTATCAGCATTCTCAGTTTCTATATACTCATGTTAAGCATCTATCTGCTCGTCCAGAAAAATACCACGAAACTGGAGAATTTGCTGCTCATAGGTTACAGCCCTTTCCGTGTGGCTCTGCCATACGAACTTCTCACTTTGTCTCTGAACGCTCTCGTGCTTGTGATAGCGTTGGTAATAATTTCCTTCATACGCAACTACTACATGGGCATCATCGAGAACCTCTTCCCCGAATTGGCTGATGCCTCCATGCTCCCTTCTATCCTCTTTGGCATCGTTATCTTCTTGCTCGTCTCCATAGTCAACCAACTCGCGATTTACCGTAAGATCATGGCTATATGGAACAGGAAGGACTGAACACACTCGACTTAGTACTACTTAATACACGACTAACACAATACCGAGCAAAAATGAGTTTCTCATTCCTTATTTGAAAAAATGTTGATTTGAAAAATCTTTTTTAAATTAACAAATTTTCACGTGGGGGGGGTAAATTTTTGGTTTTAAATTTATATTTTTGCTAAATCAAACTGTGGATAACTCCATACATACAAGCGTGCAAAACGCTCCTGATATATGGAGAAATTTTTTTGTTGCAAATTATTTATCAAACTTATTAATCAATGAACTCTTAAAAATTATGAAGAACTTTTACGTTATTCTATTCTCCGCCATAACCATGCTGATTGGCGTGAACATCCATGCTTCGGCTGATGACTTCAATTCATCGGATTATTTCCAGAACCTTGACTTCGAGAGTTGTTCAAAAACTAATGGTAATGATTATTATGACACTTGTGATGGTTGGACGCTCGACTATACAACCTTTATGTCCTCTAACGCCAGCAATATTTGGCCTAAGGATTATGATAGCAGTTGGATGCCATCAAATATGAGTGGGGTTATATTATTCGCTTGGGCAGACGGCTCTGCTACTGCAGCAAGCGGCACACAACTTTGCTGTCAGAAATCCACCCAGAAACTTCCAGCCGGCGTTTACACCGTATCGGCGTTGATTTGCTCCGTACAGGATGGCATTTCTCTTTATGCTATAAATGACAATACAAATGAAGAGTTTACGACTGTTGTTTCTAAGAGCGATTCTGAGACTGCAGCAGTTACTGCAACGACTCTTGAGATCACTTTGACAAGTGCCGCTTACCTTGAGATTGGCTTCAAGGCCAATACCCCTCTCACTTATAGCGGTAATCTATACGTTGACAACTTCACCGTAACACAGACAAGCGTTTTGGAAGATGAAAACGAATCAAGCATAAACTCAACTTATTTCAGCAACCTTGATTTTGATTCTTGCACGCTGTCCTCAGATAATGGATCTTCTTGGTATGATCCCATAGGTTGGACTATATATTACAATAATACAAATAGTCAAAAAAGTTTCAGTACGTATGAGCCTCGTGCTTACGACTCTTCTTGGATGCCTTCAAACATGTCCGGCATCGTATTGTATGGCTGGGGTGACAGTAGTATAACAATAGACAATAACGCTAAACTTTGTTACCAGACTTCAAGTTCACAGCTTCCTGCAGGTACTTACAAAGTTTCTGCTTTGATTTGCTCTTTGGTGGATGGTATCTCTCTTTACGCCATAGACAATACAACGAATAACG
This sequence comes from Prevotella sp., assembly GCA_021204605.1. Taxonomy (GTDB): domain Bacteria; phylum Bacteroidota; class Bacteroidia; order Bacteroidales; family Bacteroidaceae; genus Prevotella. The sequence continues at coordinate 6,650 of JAJPZD010000253.1, read as the reverse complement.
AGGTCGTTCAAGCTGTTACAGCAAGCTCTTCAACATCAGATGCAACTGCTGAAACATCACTCACTATTACTCTTGAAAACGATGCTTTCCTTGAAATCGGTTTCAAAACGACTTCTTCCATCACATACAACGGCAATTTCTTCGCAGATGAATTCTCCGTAACAGAGACAACATCAACTAATGAGGGCGAAGAGAATCAGAACCCTGACGATAACAGTGGAGAAACCGTGGTTAGCTCTGAATTTACTAACCTTGACTTCGAATCATGCACCTGGATAGATTCTCAAACAGAAGGAGAAGAAGGCTGGTTTGAGGATTGCCCAGCTTGGACATTGAATTATGACTATTTCTTCACTAACTGGCCAAAAACATGCGATGAGTATTATTCAGATTTAGTGGCAAACACCGTTTTGGTCGTTTGGGATAACTCACATTCTATCGCTGCTGATACAAAGGTTTGCTCGCAGACCGCAACCATGGAGGCTGGTAAATACACCGTCAGCGTTATAGCTCATGCCGATGGCACTGGCAACTTTGCATTATATGCAACAGCAGGTGACAATATGGTTACATCATTTATATCGAATAGTGGGTCTGACAATTGGGCTAACGCTGCCAAATACAGTGTAACAATAGAATTGACAGAAAAATCCTCTCTCGAAATCGGTATAATCGCAACGGCTGCTATCGACGCCTCCTCTAATGCTGTAAATCTCTATGCCGACAATTTCTCGGTAGCATTAGCTTCTGATGATGATGAAAACCAAAACCAAAGTGAAGGTGGCCTTAGTGATGACGTGCTCCGCGTAGTCGGTGGTGATATCAGTCTTGTGCCGGCTTACGAAACTGCCAGTGACGACTGGCTCGATGCCGAAGGCTTTTCCATAACCGGAAATTATGACGATGGTATAATCACTTACCTACGTGATGTAGCAGGCTGGACTTCAATGCGCGTACGCCTCCTCGTTGACCCCACAGTAGATGATAATGATACAAGTAATGACTACCTCGCAACCTGTCAGGATTTAGATTATGTAAAGGCCTTGGGTAAGCGTATCAAGGACGCCGGAATGTATTTTCTTCTCGACATTTTCTATAGCGACACATGGACCGACGTTTCACAACAGTGGATACCTACCAACTGGACTATGGATAAGAATACTGCAACGGAAACTATCGCCGCTAAAGTTAAAAGCTATACAACAGATGTAATCAACCAACTCGTTGCCTACGGTGCCGCGCCTGATTATGTCCAGATTGGTAACGAGGTAAGCTATGGCATGCTTTGGGATTCTTATACGGGACAAGATATGCTCACCAACTATTTCTATCTGTCAGGGTCTTATTCAACTCTCCAGACACAGAAAGAACGCTTTGCCGCATTGCTCACAGCAGCAGCAGAGGGCGTGCGCGTTTCTAATGATTCTACTGCTAAAATTGTTCTGCACAGCGAGCGTACTATAAACAGTACTTATTCAAAGAATTTCTATGATTGGGTGGAGAAAGCAGGATTTACCGACTACGATGTCATCGGTCTTAGCTATTACCCGGCTTGGCAAGGCTCTATCGACAATCTGAAAGCCACTCTGTCAACTTTGACCTCCGCTTACCCAAGCAAGGAAATCCAGATTGTGGAGACTGGATATTACAACACTAACGATGTTTCTCTTGACAACGATGAGAAAAGTTATTGCACTTGGGAACTTAGCCCGGCAGGACAGGCAAGTTTCCTCTCTGACCTCGCTTCAACGCTCAACAGCTATACCAACGTTACTGGGCTCTATTACTGGCAACCGGAGGAGTGTGGCAACGGCGCTGATTCCGACGGTAACAACAGAGTGAAATACTATTGGGACAATCGGGGCTTCTGGGATATATCCTGGAAGAGCCAAAGCCACCAGTTGACAAGTGCTGACGCTTTGATGACTCTACAAAAGTTCAACCATACTGCTTTGGATATTTCCACAGACAATACCACTACCGAGACAACTGACATAAGCTCCACGTGCTTCACCAACCTCGACTTCGAATCTTGTACTGTTGATAATTCTGGCATTGTTACCGACTATTCTCCTTGGACGCTATCGGATAAAATCAACACCAATAAGCCGACTACTGATAGCTATGCATCATCTCTGACATCAAATTATCTATTGGAAGTTTGGGAAGGCACAAATACAATCTCCTCTGGCACTAAGGTCTGCTCGCAAACGTCTAAAGTGGAAGGCAATTCGGCTGATTTACCGGCCGGTACATACACTGTCACAGCAGTCGTACATGCCGACGGCTCTGACCAATTTGCTCTCTTTGCTTCCGCAAATAGCACTACTGTAACCTCCAAAATCAAGAATAGTTATTCTGGTTCTGACTGCTGGGCTGATGCTGCAACATACAAGGTAACTATCGAACTGACCGAAGCCTCAACTCTTGAAATCGGTATTATCACCACAGGCGATATTGCTGCTGCTACTACTGCCGTAAACCTCTATGCCGACAACTTCAAGGTGACACAGACAATCGCAAGCAACAGTGAAAGTGGGGACACAGACGGCATTTCAGAAATAAACGCAGCCCCTGCCACCAACGCCATCTACAATATACAAGGCATCCGCATGAATGATATGTCTAAGAAAGGCATTTACATTGTCAATGGCAAGAAAGTATTGGTAAGATAACAGCTTTATCAAGTTGATGACATAAATATTAATAAATGAGTCCTTTAAGTTGAAAAAACTTTTAGGACTCATTTTATTTTTCTATTTTTGCTACATTAAAACATAACTTAAAAACGAGACAATGAAAAAACTGATCTTTTCCCTTTTAACGATGTTTGTCGCCGTGCTGCAAATTAACGCCACCGTTGCTGACAATGTTATACGTGTAGTTGGCGGCGACATTAGTCTTGTCCCCGCTTACGAGGCTGCCGGTGACGACTGGCTTGATGACGACGGCAACCCCATTACCGCCACATACAATGACGGCATGATAACATATCTCCGTGACGTAGCTGGCTGGAACGCCGCCCGTGTGCGCATCCTCGTTGACCCTACTTTGGACGATGCCGAAGGGTATGACGAGTATCTCGCCACCTGTCAGGACCTCGACTATGTCAAGGCTCTTGGCAAGCGTATCAAGGATGCCGGCATGTATTTCCTCTTAGACATTTTCTATAGCGACACATGGACCGATGTCTCCAAGCAGTGGATACCCGAAAGCTGGGGCATGGACAAAAGTACCGCCACCGAGACCCTTGCCGCACAGGTGAAAAGCTACACTACCGATGTAATCAACGAGTTAGTGGCTTACGGCGCTGCTCCCGACTATGTACAGCTCGGCAATGAGGTGAGCTATGGCATGCTATGGGATTCGTTCAGTGGAAAAAGCAACTCTTCTCACTTCTTCAACCTGTCAAGCTCATATTCAGATCAAAAAACTAAAATCGACCGTTTCGCATCTCTTCTCAATGCAGGGGCTGAGGGCGTGCGAGAATCCAACGCCCCCTCAGCGAAAATAGTACTACATAGCGAGCGCTCAGGCAACAGTACGCAAACCAAAAACTTCTACGACTATGTGCAACAGGGCGGATTCGCCGACTATGATGTTATCGGCCTCAGCTATTACCCCGCTTGGCAAGGCTCGCTGTCTAACCTTGAGAGTACGATATCCTCTCTAATCTCTGCTTACCCCGACAAGGAAATTCAGATTGTGGAAACTGGTTATTACGCCTATTCTGATGTCAGTGCCTGGCTCTCAACTTCCGAACTAAACGGCTGTACATGGAACCTCAGCCCAGCAGGACAGGCTCAATTCTTGTCTGACCTCACCACCATGCTCAACAACTATACCAATGTCACTGGCTTCTATTACTGGCAGCCAGAGGAGTGTGGCAACGGCGCAGACTCCGATGGCAACAACCGCGTAAAGGGCAACTGGGACTACCGTGGCTTCTGGGAACTGTCATGGAAGAGTGAAAGCCACCCTTTGATTAGCGAAGATGCTTTGATGACCGTAAAGAATTTCAACCATACGGCTCTTGATGTTAACTCCGAAGATGGCATTGATGCAATCCTGACATCACTATCCGAATCCAATTCCATTTACAACATACAAGGCATGCGTGTCTGCGACACTTCCAAGAACGGATTATATATCATCAACGGCAAGAAAGTACTGGTGAAATAAGTCTTAATTTCGGAGCCCTGTCTCCCTCCCTAATGGGGAGCTGAGGTGGGGCTTATTTTTCAGGATAAAACCCTTTCCACCCTATCGTATCTGTCGTGTTCTCTATCGGCAGTTCGGAGTACAGCCAGTTGCTGCACTGCTGGATGATTATACCACCGGACAACGGTTGTGCTTCTGTCGTATTCTCTTTGATATATTTCAACAATGCATTGTGTTTTTCAGGGGCATGAGAATCAAACCCTTTACTCTTCGTGTCAAAAAGATACACATCACCGTTTTTCATGCGGATGATGAAGTCAACGTAAAACAGAGACTTGTCTTTCCCAACGCCGTATGGAATTGCGAAATGCTGCCTGCCATTGTCGCCGTTCTTGTACCACCAGTCAATGTACTCTGAATTTTCCTCCAAATATTCTATGAACTCCCTTTCAGAATTTGATGCCTCGTTCAGTTGCACGAAGGGCAACAGAGCATGGCATTGTGCCGTTTCTATATGTTTGGTATTTCCGTCATATACCCGTTCTTCAGGTATTTTCCACATAACCTGTTTGAAATCCCTTGCGACGGCAGCCTGCTCTTTCTCCTTTGCATATTCAGTAAGGGCGTTGCTTATCAGAAGGTCAAATTTCGGCTGGTTGTCCTCGCATAAGACCAACTTCTTTGCCTCTGTGCCGGATATTCTGAAAAACTCCTCGATCATCTCCATCAGGCAACCGGCAATCTTGTCCGTCCGCCCCCTTTTCTCATACTCTCCTCCTTTTTTGCTGATATAATCGAGGAATACCCTGTCAATCTCCGATTCCTTGCGTGCAATTCTGACATTATCTACCACAAGTATCTGCTCCTCGTCCTGGAAATGCACATCCTGCGGTATCTTCACATCTATCGAATTGACATCCATGCGTAAGACCTTAGAACGCCGCACTCTTTTCTTGTTTTCTTCTATCACAAAGCTGTCAACCTCACAAAGTCTGTCAATGTCTTCATGCTCGTTAAAGCTGTCTATATCCGCTAATGAGAAGAAAGTGCCGCCGTTTTCAAGGTTCCAAAGCCTTGCCGCCACCTCGTAGAATTTCTTTCTGAAATCAGGACCGAGATATTTGCGCTCACCCTGATTTTCCGCATAGTAAGAGGGCAGCGACACATTGTGAATATCCTGCCTTCTGCGTGCCGTTAACGTGTCCTTAAGGATGTAACCCGTGTCGGCGTTTACAATCTCAATCTTGTCCTTTGCCACGTCGGTGTAAACATAACCGATGTTGAGTTCCTCGTTGGTATAATGTCGCTGTTCGGGCATACGCATAATGCGCCCTACTGTCTGTATGGTGAAATGATTGCTCTGCAAGTTACGGAATATTAGCAGCACAGCGGCACGCGGACAGTCCCAGCCTAAGGCTATCGCCTCCTTGAACAGCAGCACCTGTGCCATGTTGTCCGAATCCTCCAAGTTCTCAAGGTTTTTCTTCTCCCCTGAAAGCCATATTGCTAACAGTCCGTTTTCCGTTGTCACGTTAAAGTCCGCTTTCAGGTACTGCCTCACCATGTTGCTGACCAAGGTATCTTCGGCAGTCATTGTCTCGCTTGTGTCATTGGGCAACTGTATCAACAACAATGGGTTGATGTCCGCTTTCATCTCCTTGTACTTATCAGCCAAATAGTTGCGCTTTGCTATGGCCACATTGATAAGGTTATTGTCAAGCGTGATGTCGGGGTTGAAATCGTGCTCGATATTCGGATTCAACACAACCTCTTTCTTTATCATCCCTGCCTTGATAACGTTTTTGCGATATATCTTGACCTTCTCGTCGGGATTTTGCGTCTTTGGAGTGGCTGAAATCCTTAGTTCCACTGCCGGGTTTATCCGTTCCAAGACCGCCGCACTTCTGTCTGCTGTTCCCGACCAAAACGTATGCTCCTCATCGATAATAGCCACTATCGGCAGACAGGATTCTTCCTGTGTGCGACGGGTAATCTCGTATAATGTCGCAAAGCTCTCATTTTCACGCACCATGATATTAGTGTCTCTGTTCACGCTTTCCCAATTCACAAACAGAATTTCACCTGCCTGTATTCCCACACTCTGGTCTATATCCCCGAACATTATCAGACTGAGCCGGCAAGTAACATCAAAAGCATTTTTCAGACTTGCATAGCTTTGCAGGTGCAGTTTGCGTGGGGCAAACCAGATGAACACCACTTCCTGATATAACGTGTTACCACGCTCTTGCAGTTCATCGGCAATACACGCCAATGCCTCGCAAGCCATCACCGTTTTCCCCGCTCCCGTGGGTGCCTCGAAAACGATTTTCTTCCGTTTCTCTCCAAGGTTCAACAGTTTTATCACCTTGTCTGTCAACTCCTCTATGGCTTTCTGCTGATATTCTAATGTCTTTAACATACGATTTTCTTAAATGTATTATTAATTACTAATCTTTTCTTAAAGGGAGAGTTTCCTCCCTATGGGGGAG
>JAJPZD010000066.1 GCA_021204605.1 Prevotella sp. | reverse complement strand
GCAGCACTTTGGCCAATGTCGTTGCGAAAGAAACTGGCAATATCTTTTGGATGACGGACAATTCCTTGTTCGCCAATCCCAACAAGTTCAATCGTACTATGGAACTGATAGACAAGGAGGTCATAAACTCGAAAGAGGATTTCATTTTACACTTTAAGAACAAGTACAGCAACGCTTATCCACCTGCATGGATGCTCGTAGAGATATTACCATTGGGCATTGTAACCCGTATATATGAGAATATCAAGTCCAATACGTTGAAGAAAAAGATTGCAGCATATTACAATTTGCCTGTTCCCGTTTTCACTTCGTGGCTTACGGTTATAACCCTTACCAGAAACTCGTGCTGCCACCATGCAAGGGTGTGGAACAGGCAGTACGTCATCAATCCGATGGTCATACGGAAAATGAAGCACCCTTGGATAAACTCTGCCATACCACCCAACAAAACATTTTACGAAATATGTATCATCAAGTGGTTTATTGACATCATATCACCTTGCAACGACATGAAACAGCATTTCTTGTCCTTGCTGGAGCAATATCCGAGTGTCGATTACAAGGCGATGGGAATACCGCAAGAATGGTTTAATGAACCGTTGTGGTTAGATTGTGAAAACTTTTCATGAAGGTGCATTTACTTGTTGATTACAGGATATTATAAAAAATCAAGAAAAATTGGAATTGTATGTCAAAAATTTTTGGTGTGTGAAATAAAAGAGGTACTTTTGCACACGATAAATTAATGTGCAATAATAAAAAGGGAGGATTTGGCAGATGTCTATATCCAAAACAAGGCAGAAATTAGTGGATGTCGCGCGTCAACAGTTTGCGAAGAAAGGATTGGAGAACACGACGATGAATGATATAGCGTTGGCCTCGGGCAAAGGCAGGAGAACGCTCTATACCTATTTCAAGAACAAGGAGGACGTGTATTATGCAGTAATCGAGGCAGAGCTTGAACGCCTGTCGGACCGCATGGACGAGGTGGCCTCCAAGAAGATACGTCCGCAGGACAAGATTATCGAGTTGATATACACCCATCTCGACATGATAAAGGAGACGGTGGTGAGGAACGGCAATTTGCGTGCCGCATTCTTCCGCAATATATGGATGGTTGAGAAAGTGCGGAAAAACTTCGATGAGGACGAGATAGACCTGTTCCGCAAGGTATATACGGAGGGCAAGGCAGCCGGTGAGTTTGACATCGAAAATATCGAGTTGGTGGCGGACATCACCCACTATTGCATAAAGGGTCTGGAAGTGCCGTACATCTATGGGCGCTTGGGACACGGGATCACCACAGAGGCAAGTAAGCCTTTGGTTGCAAAGTTCGTTTACGGCGCGCTCGGCAAGACATCGTTAAAATGATAGGCACAAATCAAAAGTAACACATTAAAAATAGAGAAAATGGGATTATTGACAGGTAAGAACGCCCTTATAACAGGGGCGGCACGTGGTATCGGCAAAGCCATAGCATTGAAGTTTGCCGAAGAAGGCGCGAACATCGCCTTCACCGACTTGGTAATCGACGAGAGCGGGAAAGCCACAGAGACGGAGATAGCCGCAAAAGGCGTGAAGGCAAAGGGATATGCCAGCAATGCCGCCGACTTTGCACAGACGGAGGAAGTGGTAAAGCAAATAAATGCCGATTTCGGTTCTATTGACATCCTCGTGAACAATGCGGGTATCACGAAAGACGGACTGATGATGCGTATGACCGAAAGCCAGTGGGATGCTGTTATCGCGGTTAACTTGAAGTCTGCATTCAATTTCATCCATGCCTGCACACCGATAATGATGCACCAGAAAAGAGGCAGCATCATCAATATGTCGTCAGTAGTAGGAGTACACGGCAATGCAGGTCAGTGCAACTATTCAGCCTCCAAGGCAGGCCTGATAGCCCTTGCAAAGAGTATCGGCCAGGAGATTGGTTCGAGAGGCATCCGTGCCAACGCCATTGCACCGGGCTTCATTGACACAGCCATGACACAGGCGTTGCCAGAGAACGTGCGCAAGGAGTGGACACAGAAGATACCGCTCCGCAGGGCAGGACAGGTAGAGGACATCGCCAATGTAGCGTTGTTCTTGGCATCCGACCTCTCCTCTTACGTTACCGGACAGGTAATCCAGGTTGACGGTGGTATGAATATGTAAAAAGGCAGCCCCCTAATCCCCGTTAGGGGGCTTTTAATCAGAAATAATACTATTCGATGTGGGTATTATATGAGGACAACCATATAATTATCGTAAACAAGGCGAGCGGTGAGATAGTGCAGGGCGACAAGACAGGCGACCGAACACTTGCCGATGACGTGAAGGCATATATAAAAGAGAAATACGCAAAACCGGGCAGTGTGTTCCTTGGCGTTACCCACCGCCTTGACCGCCCTGTGTCGGGAGCTGTGATATTCGCAAGGACATCGAAGGCCTTGTCACGTATAAACGATATGCTCCGCAACGGCGAGATACACAAGACTTACTGGGCGATTAGCAAGAACAGACCTGCAGAGGAAGAAGCCACCCTAACCCATTGGTTAGTGCGTAATGAGAAGCAGAACAAAAGTTATGCTTACGACAGCGAACTGCCGGGTGCAAAGAAGGCTGTGTTGCATTACAAAGTAATCGGATGCACCGACAACTATACCCTTTTAGAGATCAACCTGCTGACGGGCCGCCACCACCAGATACGTTGCCAGTTGGCTAAGATAGGCTGTCCGATAAAAGGCGACTTGAAATACGGTGCCAAGCGGAGCAACCCCGATGGCAGCATCACCCTTTTGGCTCGTAAGATAGAGTTTGTTCATCCTGTGTCAAAGGAACGGATATGTGTTACCGCACCTGTCCCCGATGAAAACCTATGGCATGTTATTAGCGGCGATTGAGATAAAAAATCCCTTTGTCTCAAAATTGTAGCCGCACATTATGCTTTCTACAAAATATTTTTTTACCTTTGCATAAGTTTCACTTGACATGGTTTTCATGTCGGTAAAATGCGTATGCAATGAGGAGATTGCTGAAATGGTTTTGTGGTATCATCCTGACAGTGGTTTTGCTGTTCGTCGTACTTGCGGTTTTGATTTACGTTCCGCCCGTACAGAACTGGATAGTAAAGCATGTGGCGGCATACGCATCCGAACAGACTGGCATGGACATCTCCGTTGACCATGTGAAATTGGTTTTCCCCCTTGACTTAGGCGTAGAAGGCGTTAAAGTAATCCAGCAGAACGACTCCCTGCCAGGTGTGAAAGACACAATAGCCGACATCAAAAGTATCGTGGTCAACGTGCGCCTTTGGCCATTGTTGAAAAGTCAGGTGGAGATAGACGCATTGGACATCAACAGTGTGAAGGTAAACACCGCCGACTTCATCCACGAGGCAAGAATAAAAGGCACGTTAGGGCGGCTGTATGTAGCCAGTCATGGTATAGACTTAAGTAAAGAGACAGTGATGCTTGACGAGGCCTTGCTCAAAGATGCGATGGTAAATGTGGAGCTGAGCGACACCGTTCCGCCAGACACCACGACAAGTGAAACCCTATGGAAAATCACCGTAAGGAAATTGGACATCGAGAATACAGGAGTAACAATACACATGCCGGGGGATACCCTGCAAGTGGCGGCATATATGGGAAACACAGCAGTCAGAGACGGTTTCTTCGACCTTGGCAAAGGATTATATACCGTGCAGAAATTGGATCTGACAGGCGGCAAAGTGAACTATGACAACAATTTCGAGGTGTTTACAGACGGGTTGGATTACAACCATATAGAGCTCTCCGACCTGACACTCGGTATAGATTCCATGTCTTATTACGACCCGGCATTAGGAGTGGTGCTCAGGGCCTGCTCGTTCAAGGAAAAGAGCGGCTTGGAGGTGGAACGTCTAACGGGAAATATCTTTATGGATTCGATAAAACTCACACTGCCGAACCTCGATCTCAGAACGCCAAACTCTTTCCTCACCGCAAACGTTGATATGGACTTGGATGCCTTTGATGAGGAAAACCCAGGAAAACTGCAACTCACCGCAAACGGTGCTTTCGGCAAACAAGACCTGATGCTGTTTCTTGGCGGTATGCCCACATCATTCATCCGCAAGTACCCCAACCAGCAGTTAGAGGTTAAAGCCGTGCTTACAGGTAATCTGAAATACCTCAATTTTGCAGGACTGAATGTCAAGTTGCCATCCGCTTTCAACATCAACGCAAATGGTTATGCCGCAAACATAATGGATGAGAAAAACATGAGTGCAGAGGTCAAGCTCGATGCAAAGACCTACGACATGGGGTTCCTAACCACCCTATTTGACACCGGCGGCATTGCCATACCTTACGGTTTGGGGCTCAATGGAAAAGTCAACGTCAACGGGCAACACTACGTAGCCGACCTGACCGCCACCGATGGAACAGGCAATGTAAAGGCGAAAGCCGACTTCAATGCGGCAACTATGGCTTACGATGCAAGCGTGTCGGTCAACAAATTGCAGTTGGGCAAGTTTCTCTTAGACAGTGACATTGGTGACCTTACCGCCACGGCGAATGTGAAAGGAAGGGGGATAGACCTGATGTCATCCAAAACTGCCATCGCCGCCGCCGCCAAGATAGATGAGTTCAGCTATGGGGAGTACAACCTCGACAGCATCGGTTTCTATGCCGCAGTCGGTGAGGGCAAGATAAAAGCGGGGGTGAACAGCAAAAATCCTTTGTTTGACGGATCCGTAAATGTTGATGGTTATGTGAAAGACAAGGAATTGAAGACAACCATAACCGCAGATATGAGGGATCTGGATTTGTATGGACTGAAAATCATGGACTCTCCGTTCAATATCGCCTTGTGCAGCCACATAGACCTCGATACCGACTTGAAGAATTTCATAAAAGTAGATGGTGCGATAGGAGATTTCACAATATCAGACTCCGCCCAGGTGTTCCGTCCTGATGAACTGACATTCAATGCCATTGTGAGCAACGACACCACCCATTTCGCAATGGCGTGCGGAGACTTCAACCTGCACTTTAACGGCAGTGGAGGATATGAAAGCATAATAGAAAAAGGCGGTAAATTCGCCGATGGACTGGCAGCACAGTTGAATGAGAAGAAGCTCAATATCACAACACTGAGAACTGAATTGCCATTTGCGGAGTTCGCCCTTGAAACCGGCGATGAGAACCCATTGGGACGTTTCATATCAACCCTGGGCTTCAGTTTTGATGCCGCAAGTATCAACCTTACATCATCGCCATATCTCGGCATCAACGGAAACGTAAACCTGTATGAATTGCAATACAGCAGCTTCCAGTTGGACACCGTGCGTTTCAGTATCGTCTCCGACACCACAGAATGTAAATATAGCGGACAGATACGCAACAACAAGGACAACAAGCAATATGTGTTCAATGCTCTCCTCGATGGATATATGTTTGAGAAAGGCTCTGGCGTGAACATCAAGTTTTACGATTCTGAAGACAGTCTTGGCGTTGATCTTGGCATAGAGGCTTCCATGGAGGACGATGGCATGAAATTGCACGTGTTGGATGACCCGATACTCGGCTACAAGAAATTCACCGTCAACGAGGGCAACTATATCTATATGGGCAGTGACAGGAGGATATACGCCGACTTGATGGTGCGCGACGAGAAAAACATGGGCGTTTATGTCTATTCAGACAACGACAACAAAAATGCCTTACAGGACCTGACTGTATCATTGAATCAATTTGATCTTGAGCAAATCCTCTCATCCATACCATATATGCCCGATATAACAGGAGTGCTTGACGGGGATTTCCACGTGATACTCACCGAAAACGAGTTGTCGTTGGCATCCTCCATATCAGTGGAGAAATTGACCTACGAGGGCAGCGAGCTGGGAGACATCGGAATGGAGTTTGATTACATGCCTGAGCAAGACGGCACCCACAGTGTTGATCTAATGCTAAGTTGTAACGGCAATGACGTGGCTGACGTGTCAGGAAGATACAAGTCAACGGATAATGGGGATGAGATAGCCGTGGAAATGAATATGTACCAGTTCCCTCTGCGTATGATAAACAGTTTCATGCCCGAAGGCTTGGTTTACCTGTTCGGAACAGCCGACGGCTCTCTTGACGTGAAAGGCTCTCTTTCGTCGCTGAATATAAACGGACAACTCGCCCTTGATTCCTGCTTCATTTACAGTCCTGAGTACGGCGTGAAGCTGCGTGTAGGCGATGCACCGGTGCGCATTGTCAACAGCAACCTGCAACTTGATAATTTCACGCTCTATGCAAGCAACGACAACGCATTGACACTCAACGGCAACATTGATTTCTCCAACTTCGACAACATGATGATGAATCTGAAGTTGGCGGCAAGCAATTTCCAGATAATCGATTCTAAGGAGAACCGCATGAGTGTGGCCTACGGCAAGGCGTTCATAGATGCCATTGCCACCATATCAGGACCAGTTGACAACCTGAAGATGGGCGGGCGGGTTGACGTGCTCGCTACGACAAACCTGTCGTATATACTCAAGGACTCGCCACTCACCACCGACAACCAAATGGACGAGTTGGTTAAGTTTGTGAATTTCAATGATTCCACCCAAACATTAGTTACCCATCAGCCGGTAGGAGGAATCACCATGGACCTCACTCTGAATGTGCAGCAAGGCACAAGGATAATATGCTACCTCAATGCCGACAAGTCGAACTATATCGACCTGTTGGGAGGAGGCAGTCTGAGGATGGAATATGATGCCGCCAACGACATACGGCTGACTGGAAAATACACCCTTGACAATGGCGAGATGAAATACTCGTTGCCGGTTATACCGTTGAAGACATTCACCATACAAGACGGCAGTTATGTAGAGTTCACGGGAGACGTTATGAACCCTAAATTGAACATCACGGCGACAGAAACGATGAAAGCCAATGTGTCGTCGGGCACGGGAGATAGCAGGATGGTAGAGTTTGAGTGTGGTGTGATAATATCAAAAACACTTTCTGATATGGGCTTGGAGTTCACTCTTGATGCGCCGGAGGATATGAGTCTGCATAGTGAACTGATGGAGATGGGAACAGAGCAGCGGGGTAAGCTTGCAGTGACGATGCTCACCACCGGTATGTACCTTGCCGATGGCAATACAGCCGGCTTCTCGATGAACAATGCTCTCAGTTCGTTCTTGGAAAGTGAGATCAACAATATTACCGGCAACGCATTGAGGTCGCTTGACCTTAGTATCGGCTTGGACAACACCACCGACGAGAGCGGCAACAGCCATACCGACTATTCTTTCAAATTCTCAAAGCGACTTTGGAACAACCGGCTGAAGATTGTAGTTGGCGGCAAGGTGTCAACAGGAGCGGAAGTGGAAAATCAGAACGAGTCGTTCTTTGACAACGTAACTTTCGAGTACAGGTTAGGCAGCACGTCAGACAAGTACCTGAAACTGTTTTACGACAACAATGCCTACGACTGGCTTGAGGGAACCACGCGACAGTATGGCGTGGGATTTATCTGGCGTCGCAGCCTGCAGCATTTCAAGGACATTTTCAATTTCAAGAACACGGATGCTTTAGAAATACCGATGGACACTACAGAAACGAAGTAGAGATGAGACAGAAGAAAAGCATAAACCGTTATGTTACTATGCGGATAGCAGTGAGCGCATGCAAGTTGGCTTGTCTGTTGGCTGTCTTGGCGCTTGCCGTGTCGTGTTCTACAACGAAAGACGTACCGGAGAATGACCAGTTGTACGTAGGGTTGAAAAAGATAAATTACCAGAACTACGAGAACTGCAGTCAGTTTACCACCGTTCAGGAAGAGGTTGAGGCCGCATTAGCCACCGCCCCCAATGGAGCGTTGTTCGGCAGTTCGTATTACCGTACGATACCCTACCGACTGTGGATATGGAACTCTTTTTCCTCTTCTAATGGGAAGTTCGGCAAGTGGATGACAAAGACATTCGGAAAAGCCCCTGTGTTGATGAGCCAGGTAAATCCTGAGTTGCGGTCCTCCGTCGCCCAGACGGTGATGAGCAATCACGGTTATCTGTATGGCAATGTTGACTATACGACGATAGACATGAAAAATCCGAAGAAGGCAAAGATAGGATATACCGTTGACGTTGGTCATCTGTTCACCGTTGACAGCTTAGAATATGTGAATTTCCCTGATGAGGCCGACAGTATTATCAATGCCACGAAGGATGATGCGTATATAAAGGGCGGCTCTCCTTTTGATGCCTCTTTGTTGGATTCAGAGCGCAGCCGGCTGTCCACGCTGTTCCGCAACAACGGATATTATTACTACCAGTCGGGATATGCCTCTTACCTCGCCGACACTATCGAGACGCCAGGAAAGGCACAGCTTCGCTTGCAGTTGGCTGACAACATCCCTGAACAAGCCCTTCACAAGTGGTACATCAGGAATATCTCGTTGGATATGAGAAAACAATATGGTGAAGAGCTGACCGACTCGTTCAACTACCGTTTCTTTACGGTGAGATACAACGGCAAGCGTCCGCCGTTGCGCCCAAGAGTGATACTCCGCGACCTCAAGATGCGCTCGTTGAAAATGTACAGGTATGATGACTATATGCAGTCGTACAACAAGATCAGCGGGTCTGAGCTGTTCAGTATGGTGGAGTTTAATTTCACCCCAAAAGACACTACGGCGACTTGCGATTCGTTGGATTTGAATATCGCATGCACATTTGGAAAACCATACGACTTCTATCTTGAGACCAATTTCGAGAGTAAGATAAACGGACGGACCGGACCTCAGTTGGTAGTCGGTTTCACACGTCGCAACGCATTCAGAGGGGGAGAGAAAATCGACATCAACCTACATGGCTCTTACGAGTGGGAATCTGGTGGGGCCAGCATGAACTCCTACGAGTATGGAATAGATGGTTCAATAGAGTTTCCTCGTCTAATCGCCCCATTTGTAAAGCACAGGCTTTATTACAGCACCCCATACACATACGCCAAGTTATCTGCAAACATATTGAACCGTCCTGGTTATTTCAAGATGAACACGTTCACTGCTGAATGGTCATACAAGTGGCAACGCTCAGTGAAGTGGCAACATGAGTTTAGTCCGTTGACATTGCAATACCAGAAATTGAGCTATACCACGGCGAAGTTTGACTCCCTACTCAACGAGAACCCTTATATGAAAACGTCGATGCAGAATGTGTTCATACCGAAAATGAAATATACGCTGACATACAGTAATTCCAAGACGAGCAGGAATCCGCTTGTGTGGAGCACCACGTTCACCGAGGCAAGCAACATTCTCTCTCTTTTCTATATGGCGGCAGGAAATAAATGGGGGGACACCGACAAACAACTGTTAGGTAACAGTTATGCGCAATTTCTGAAGGTAGAGACCGACTTGAGCAAGACGTGGCAGATGGATAGCCGTTCGCAGCTTATAGCCCATGCAAACGCGGGAGTGATATATACCTACGGCAACAGCCGGACTGCGCCATACAGCGAGCAGTTTTATGTCGGTGGAGCCAACAGCATAAGGGCGTTTGCCGTGAGGAGCTTGGGACCAGGCAGATACCACACCAATGAGACACGACTGTCGTATTTGGACCAGACTGGCGACATAAAGCTGCAGTTGAACTTGGAATACCGTTTCAACCTCTTCGGAGACTTGTATGGAGCGGCTTTCATTGACGCCGGCAATGTATGGGCGTTGCGGGAAGATGCCGACAGGGTTGACGCTCAATTCAAGTTGAAGAATTTGTTGAAAGAAATGGCATTAGGCACTGGTATTGGAATACGTTACGACCTTGACTTTCTTGTTATCCGCCTTGACTGGGGTATCGGCCTGCACGTGCCCTACGAGACGGGCAAGGGCGGCTTCTATAACATCAACAGGTTCAAGGATGGACAGGCTCTGCACTTGGCAATAGGCTACCCATTCTGATGAAAGTCGCCGCGGCGACTTTCACCAGAAGTTAAAAGTTAAAAATGAAGAATGAAAAATGAAAAATGAAGAATGAAAAAAGAAAATTAAAAATTAAGAATTATCTTTGCATAAGAGTAACGTGAAAATACACTTTAAATAATTTGAGAGATGAAACCTACATTGTTATTGTTGGCTGCCGGGATGGGGAGTCGTTACGGCGGCTTGAAACAGCTTGACGGACTGGGCCCCAATGGTGAGACTATCATGGATTATTCTATCTACGATGCCATAAAAGCGGGATTCGGCAAAATAGTGTTTGTAATCCGCAAGGATTTCGAGCAAGAGTTCAAGGACAAAATCCTTAGTAAGTATGAGGGGCACATCCCGTTAGAATTGTGCTTCCAGAGTCTTGACTCCCTGCCGGAGGGATTCTCCTGCCCGGAAGGTCGCGTAAAGCCTTGGGGTACAAACCATGCCGTGATGATGGCAAAGAATGCTATCAAGGAGCCGTTCTGTGTGATCAACTGTGATGATTTCTACAACAGAGACGCTTATATGGTAATGGGTAAGTTTCTTTCAGAGTTGCCCGAAGGCAGCACAAACAGCTATGCCATGGTAGGTTTCCGCGTAGGTAATACATTGTCGGAGAACGGAACGGTGGCAAGAGGTATCTGCTCGAAAGACGAGGCTGAGAACCTTACAACGGTTGTGGAGCGCACGGAGATAATGCGTGTTGACGGGAAAGTATGCTACAAGGACGAGAACGGCGAGTGGGTTGCCGTTGAGGACAACACTCCTGTATCGATGAACATGTGGGGATTCACGCCCGACTACTTCGCACACAGCGAGGAATATTTCAA
Source organism: Prevotella sp. (assembly GCA_021204605.1). Lineage (GTDB taxonomy): Bacteria > Bacteroidota > Bacteroidia > Bacteroidales > Bacteroidaceae > Prevotella. The sequence continues at coordinate 3,734 of JAJPZD010000066.1, read as the reverse complement.
GGGTTTCCTTTCGGACCCGGCAAATATGACTAACCTGAAAGCGGAGTTCTTTATACCTTTGATGGTCAACAAGTTGATAAATGAGGGCACAGCAACAGTGAAAGTGCTTGACACCACGAGCAAGTGGTTTGGTGTAACCTATTCAGCCGACCGTCAAGGCGTGGTTGACAAGATTCAAAGCCTTGTGGATGAAGGTATTTATCCCGCAAAACTGTTTTAAGCATACAAGCATGACAGGTGTTTCCCCATTCCTCGACCACGAATTACGTGTGGGGAAACGCTTGTCTGTTATTAAAAAATCACCTGTAGATGAATATAAACTTACTTACTACAGCGGAGACTGACCGTCTTCGTGATATAATCAATACATCCGAGAAAATAATACTTTGCTGCCACCGTAGCCCTGATGGTGATGCCATGGGCTCTATTTTAGGACTGTATGATTATCTTAAATCGTGCGGAAAATTTCCCGTCTGTATCATCCCTGATGCCTATCCTGATTTTCTACAGTGGCTGCCTGGCACAGAGCGTATCGTGCGCTATGACAAATACAAGAGCCTTGCCAATGAACAGCTGGCAGCAGCCGACTTGCTTCTCTGTCTTGATTTCAACACTGTATCACGCACGGCTGACATGGCAGAGGCAATATCCCGCTCTCCTGCGAGTAAAGTGATGATTGACCACCACCTCAACCCCGATATGGACACCGTGATGTGCATCTCACACCCTGAGACGTGCAGCACATCCGAGATAGTGTTCAGACTGATATGGCAGTTGGGCGGTTTTGAAAGGATGACAAGGAAATGTGCCGCCTGTCTCTATTGTGGCATGATGACCGACACAGGAGGCTTCACGTACAACTCTACCGACCCTGCTATATACTTCATCATCAGTCAGTTGCTCACCAAGCAAATCAACAAGGACAAGATTTACCGCAATGTGTACAATAATTACAGGGAATACCGAATGAGGCTGTTGGGACATGTATTGTACAACAAATTGGTGGTGTTGCAGGAGCGCAGGGCTTCTTATTTTACCCTTACACGTGACGACTTGAAAAAATTCCACTACATAAAGGGCGATGCTGAGGGATTTGTAAATATTCCTTTACAGATAAAGAACATGCGACTGAGCATTTCACTGCGTGAGGACACCGAAAAGGATAATTTGGTATGGATCAGCCTCCGTTCCGTTGACGATTTCCCATGCAACAAAATGGCTGAACGTTATTTCAATGGTGGCGGACATCTGAACGCCTCCGGCGGTCGGTTGGAGTGCAGTGTAGCCGAAGCGGAGCAGATAGTTAAAAAAGCCATTTCCGAGTTCAATCCATGCACATGACTATTTAACATACTATTGCCACGTTGGTTTTCTCATAATGAAATATCCGTTAAAGTAGCATAATAAACTGTCCTAAAACCTTTTAATTAAAGCATTTTTTGTAATTTTGCCGTAAAATAAACACTACAGTAAGAAATGAGAAAATTAGCTTTTGTCTTTATAACGCTCATGACATTCATGGCGATTGCAAGTTGTGATGATTCAGAGACATACGCTGAACAGAAAGATAAGGAAAACGCAGCCATCAAAAGGTTCTTGAAAGACTCCGCCATAACGGTAATCAACGAGACCCAGTTCAAGGAGCAGGGCTACACTACCGACTTGAGCAAGAACGAGTTTGTGCTGATGAAGACATCAGGAGTGTATATGCAGATAGTAAGGGAAGGCTGTGGCGAGAAGATAAAAGAGGGTGAGACCGCCACCGTGCTCTGCCGATTTACGGAGTACAACATTTTGGAGGACACCTTGCAGTTGACCAACAATATCCTCTATTTCGCCGCTGTGGTTGACAAGATGACCGTAGTGAACAGCTATGGCACTTTCACAGGCTCGTTTATTGACGGCGAAAGCGTGATGGCGGCAGCATACGGCAGTACGTCAGTACCCTCTGGCTGGCTTGTGCCGTTCACCTATATTAAGGTAGGACGGCCGCAAACGGCTGATGAGGAGATTGCCAAGGTAAACCTCATTGTTCCACACGACCAAGGGCATATCTATGCGTCATCGGGTGTTTACCCTTGCTACTACACCATTACATACGAGAGAGGGAGGTGACGCATGACTTTGATCAAATCCATTTCCGGCATACGGGGCACTATCGGCGGACAGCCGGGAGACACTCTGAATCCTTTGGACATAGTGAAATTCGTCACGGCTTACGCCACGTACATCCGACGCAGAGGGATGTCAGACAGCAATCAAATTGTTTTTGGGCGCGATGCACGTATCTCCGGTGAAATGGTCAGAAACGTCGTTTGCGGCACGCTGATAGGTTGCGGTTACGACGTGATAGACATCGGACTGGCATCAACTCCTACCACCGAGCTGGCGGTCATCATGTCTAAGGCGGCTGGTGGAATAATCATCACGGCAAGTCATAACCCTCGCCAGTGGAATGCACTGAAACTGCTCAACGAGGAGGGTGAGTTCCTCAACAAAGAGGCTGGCAACGAGGTGCTTGACATTGCGGCTAAGGAATATTTCAATTATGCAGGGATTGACGCATTAGGACATTACAGTCAAGACAACACTTTCAACCAAAGACATATACAATCTGTACTCGATTTGCGCCTTGTTGACGTTGAGGCGATACGGAAAGCTGGATTCCGTGTTTGCATGGATACAATCAACAGTGTGGGCGGTATCATTCTGCCCGAACTGCTTTCAGAATTGGGCGTGGAATATGAGCTCCTCAACGGTGAGGCAAACGGAAATTTCGCACACAACCCTGAACCGTTGGAAAAAAACCTTGAGGGTATCATGGAGCGTATGCGCAAAGGAAACTTCGACCTTGGAATTGTCGTCGATCCTGATGTTGACCGCCTTGCGTTTATCTGCGAAGATGGCAGGATGTTCGGAGAAGAATATACCCTTGTGGCAGTTGCTGATTACGTTCTAAGCAACGAGGTTGGTAACACGGTAAGCAACCTCAGCAGTACACGTGCCTTGCGTGACATTACCGAGCGATATGGTGGAAAATACTCCGCAGCAGCAGTCGGTGAGGTGAACGTAACGACAAAGATGAAAGAGGTAAATGCCATTATCGGTGGAGAAGGCAATGGTGGAGTGATTTATCCAGAAAGCCATTACGGGCGGGATGCATTGGTAGGTATCTCTCTGTTTCTTTCGTCGTTGGCGAAAAAAGGTTGCAAGGCCAGTGAGTTGCGGGCAATGTTCCCTAATTATTACATAGCCAAGAACCGTCTGGATTTGACACATACAACAGATGTGAATGCCTTACTCGACATGGTGAAGGAAATTTACAGCGATCAACAGGTCAACGATATCGATGGTATCAAGATTGACTTTCCCGACAAGTGGGTGCACCTGCGCAAGTCGAATACCGAACCGATAATCCGCATATACAGCGAGGCGGCAACAGAGGAGGAAGCAAATGCTCTTGCCAAAGAAATAATGATGGCATGCCGCTTCCAAATTTAACTTTACAATTCAACATTATCCGAATCGATTTTTTCTGTCAATTTTATCGACATAATGCAAAATTATCCCCTGATTTTTAATGTACTATACTAAAAAATAGAGGATTTTTTTGGTACTATCATTAAAATGCCATATCTTTGCACTCGCTAATCGAAAGAGAAGCAAAAAGAACATATTGATCATCGCGGGGTGGAGCAGTTGGTAGCTCGCCAGGCTCATAACCTGGAGGTCGC
>JAJPZD010000298.1 GCA_021204605.1 Prevotella sp. | reverse complement strand
TGGAGTCTTTAAATACCATGCTCACACTGTTAGGTTTCTTGTAATAGAAATATCCATCGCTCAAAGCGTCTTTTGTAATGGCAGCATTGTGGCGGGTTTGTTTGACACGAGCAGTTAATGTATTAGCCGACTTATACTTTTTTGCAGCTTTACTGATGTCAGTCTGTTGAGCCGATATTCCTGTACAGACGAGGACGGCGATAAGGAATAGGGTAAATATTCTTTTCATATTTTTCTTGATTTTGTTTTACGTATATAATCCTCCGTTGATGGAAATAACTTCTCCGGTAATGTAACTTGCCTGTGGCGAGGCGAGGAAGCCAACTAATTCCGCCACTTCTTCGGGTTTGCCGAAACGCATGGCGGGGATGGTATTCTTTAATGTCGCTTTGTCGAGGCCTTCTGTCATGTCTGTTTCGATAAAGCCGGGTGCCACTGCATTTACCGTAACGTGCTTGCGTGCCACTTCCAAAGCCAAAGCCTTAGTCGCAGCGATGAGTCCGCCTTTTGCTGCGGAATAGTTACACTGTCCGGGCAGTCCTTTCAAGCCGCTCACGCTAGCCACGTTGATGATTCGTCCCTGCTTATGCACGAGCATGGACTGCAAAACAGAGTGTGTCACGTTGTAGAAGCCGTTCAAAGAGATGTCAAGGACTTGGTGCCAGTCATCTTCAGGCATGAACATAAGGATGTTGTCGCGGCGGATGCCGGCATTGTTCACCAATATTTCGATGTATTCGTCGGGGTGGTTGTTTTCCCATGCTTCCATGGTATTCACCACTTGTTCACGTTTGCTTACGTCGAACATCAGTGTCTCTCCGTTCTGCCCTTCGGAGCGTACCAGTTCGAGCGTTTTTTGCGCCTCGGCAACGTTGCTAATATAGTTGATAAGGATGTCATAACCCATCCTTGCCAATTTGATACATATAGCGCGGCCAATTCCACGGCTGCCTCCGGTTACTAATGCGTATTTTTTCATTGTTGTATCTTGTTTATCTGAGTTTTTTAATTCTTTACGATTTCCCATATCGCTTCTTTTCCTACGATTTCGGCACACGTATAGAATGCCGTCATGGTTACGCCATGCACACCATGCAGCATCAGGTTCTGACCTGTTTGCAATAGGTTTGGGATTGGGGTACGTGGAGAAAGCAATGTTTGCAACGGGTAACGAAAATCCTTGCGCACTCCGTATGCGCTGCCTTCTGGTGTCAGGGTATAATCGCGCCACGTGAGCGGCGTGCTTGTGAAACTCTGGGAATACTCCGTAAGGTCAGGAATAAAGTTGCCGGCAAGTTCTATGCATTCATTTGCCATGCGTTTCTTCATCTCCTTGTATTCTCCGTCACGCTTGCCTACCTGCGTGTTATTCCATGCCTTGCATTGTTCCCAAAGCATTGGGGTGAGCAAATCAATTTGTTCTGTATATTCACTATCATCCTCTGGCACATGGCAATTGACAAGCACACCTCCTACACTGGTTTTGTCTTGATAGAAATCCCAAACATTGGCTTTGCGGTAGATATACTGGTTATAGTTGAAATAGCGCAAACGTTTTTTTGGAAAAAGGAGCGATACGGTGAACATTCCGAAAGTATTCTCTAATCTATTGATGCGATTGTAGTAAGCTGGTTTCATCAAGTTGCTTTGTTTGACCAACTGACAAATCTGTGCTGGATGTAAGTCGCAGATAAACATATCACTTTCGTATTTCTCACCGTTGGAACATACCGCATAAACCACTTTCCCGTCTGATTCCATTAGTTCCTGCACTTTGGCATTGCAGATTATCTCACCACCTTGAGAACGGATGCCAGAGGCGAGTTTATTGACTATTTGTGAACCGTCGCCTCTCAACCGCCAACTGCTTTCAATGAAACTGCTGTTTCCGTGCAGGAAGGTGAACAAGGGAAGGGACTCTTTCCGAAGTTCCATTTTTAGCGAAGTACCGCTAAGTACATTTATCAGTAACGGGTTATGGAAATTCTCATTTAAATAGTGCCATGCGCTTATCTCCATTAATTCATGGGAAGATGTTTCTTCAGCATGAGGATTAAGGGCTGAAAATTGTTGTGCCGAAGATTGTTTCAATAGTTCCGCATAACGCTGCAAGGCTGTCCGCTCGGAAGGAAAATCATCTGCAAGTCGCTCAACAAAGGCATCATACCCTTCCGCAAAGGCATAGGTATGCTCTCCGATTGTTACATGGTCGAAACCATCGGTATCCAAATGGTGCCAAGGTAAGTCAAGCAAGTCCAAATATTTGAAAGCGGTGTGCAATGACTGTCCTTCATCTAAACCGCCAACGTAATGAAAGCCCGTATCGAAAGTCTGTGTGCGCCTGTGGTAGCTTTGCAGACAACCGCCTGGTTGTTTACCCTGCTCCAACAACAGCACACGCTGTCCATGCCGTGCGAGGATGTAGCCGCACTCTAAACCACCAAGTCCGCTGCCTATTATGACCACATTGTATTTCATGAATGTTTTCTTTTCCTGTTCAGCCGACTGAAAATGGCAGGTTGCACCACATAGGAAAGCACCACCGCCGAAACTAATCCTACCAAGGTAGAGAAGCCTACGGAACGAATGGCAGGGTGTTTGGCAAAGAGCATGGAACTGACAGTGACAATTAGGGTTACGGCACTGAAAAATATCGCCGTTTTGTGATATCCTAACAAGAGGGCGTTTTTTTCGCTGCCGATAAGACCGTTCATCACAAAGATACTGTAATCAACACCTATACCGAAGATGAATGTAGAGATGATGATGTTTATCAAATTGAATTTCATGCCGAAAACAACCATAGCTCCGAGGACAATCAACCAGCTGAATAGGATAGGTAAGAATGTCAGCAAGGTATGTTTCAGGTTGAAACGGAAACTAAGCAACAATACCGCAAAGACAAACAGCATTGACACCCATTGAAGGATGTTGAAATCCTCGTTCATGGCTGTCAGTGTGTCGGTAGTATAATAATAGGTGTCAAGCACCATCAGATCAGGTTCGGCGGCAATGGCATCGCAAATGCGATAATAGTCGCTTGTGTGACTGTGCACTGTGTCGTTGGCACATCGTACGGAAGTAAAGCACAAGTATTCGCCGTTGTACGACTGTTCCATCAATGTGGAGAGGTAGCCTTCAGGGAAAATGTCAGCATTGTAGAGAGCGTCAGTCTCATAGTTTGCCGTGGCACTTTCAAAAAAAGGTTTGAACGCTTCGGGGCGCAGTCCGGCTTCTGGTGCTGTTTCGGCAATCAGTCGGCGTACCTGTTGCAACCGTTCATCTGTCCAGTAGTTTTTCCACGCATCTATGCGTTCCTGTTGTACCCGCAAGGGGATGAAGAGTTTGTCGGTGTTGGTATAACTCTTGACCAATCCCAAATCTTGCATGGAGTCGAGTTTATGTGAAAGCAGTGAGAATTTCTCTATCGCTTCCTCCATAGTCTTTCCTGAGGCAGCGAAATATTTCTGTTTGTCAGCGGTGTATGTCTTGTCACTCAGTAGATTTTCGGAATAAGTTACTAATGGTGCCTTATAACCTAAGTTGTGCATATCCGCATCGAACTGAGTGC
>JAJPZD010000139.1 GCA_021204605.1 Prevotella sp. | reverse complement strand
AAAAAGATTTTTAAATCGGAAACATTTTTAGATTTATTACTATTTATGGGGGGGGTAAAATTTAAATATTAACTGTATTTAACATCAAAAGACTATCAAGTATGGTCATTGCCGCCATTGCCTCGACAATTGGCACTGCCCTGGATAACACGCAAGGGTCGTGTCTGCCCTTTGCCTTGAGTATTGTCTTATTGCCTTCGATGTCAACAGTAGGCTGTTCTTTGAGCAATGTCGCCACTGGCTTGAATGCAATTCTGAAATAAATGTCCTGACCGTTACTGATACCCCCCTGTATTCCTCCACTGTTGTTTGTTAGAGTGGTGATTTTCCCCTTGTCATTAATAAATATATCGTTCACCTCACTGCCACGGCGTGTGGTCATGTCGAACCCGCCGCCAAACTCGATACCTTTGACAGCATTGATACTTAGAATCGCAGCACCGAGCGTGGCGTTGAGCTTGCCAAATTCTGGTTCTCCCAAACCAACGGGGCAGCCTTTTATCACACATGTTATCGTTCCGCCAATGGTATCGCCGTCATTCTTGACTTCCGAAATGAGTTGTATCATCTCCTCTGCCTTTTTCTCGTCAGGGCAGCGCACGATGTTCGTTTCCGTCTTACTCAAATCATATTTCGTATAATCATTGTCGAGGGCGATATTTCCGACCTGTGATGTGTAGGCATTAACCGTTATTCCGAGTTGTTGAAGGGCAAGTTTTGCCAACGCTCCGCCGACGCACCTGCTTATCGTTATGCGTGCCGATGAGCGTCCTCCGCCACGGTGGTCACGGATGCCATACTTGCTGAAATAAGTATAGTCGGCATGTGAGGGGCGGAACAATGTGCGCATATTGTCGTAGTCGTCTGACTTATAGTTGGCGTTCCTTACGATAAAACCGATAGGACAGCCTGTTGACTTGCCCTCGAATATGCCACTAAGAAATTCTATTTTATCTGTTTCATTTCTGCTTGTGGTTATAGCACTCTGTCCTGGCCGTCTCCTGTCAAGTTCGCTCTGAATGAAATCCATGTTGATATCGATGCCTGCCGGATAACCGTCAAGCACGCCGCCTATTGCCGTTCCATGACTTTCGCCAAATGTGGTAAGGCGCAGTATTTTGCCGAATGTATTGCCCATGTATTCAGAAGTTTAATTGGAAATTTTCAACAGATACTTTAATGCTATTTGCTTCCGTGCTTGTGGTGGCAGCCTTCACCATGCTCCTTGTGATGATGATGACCACATTCGCTGCCGCAATTTCCACTGCAGTCGCCTTCGCCATGTTCACCGCAACAGCAGCAGCCCTCACCACTCATGCGGTTGATAAGTCCTTGTATTTCGTCGTTTGTTGCCTCACGAGCCTCAACAACAGAGCCAGAGAACCGCAGAGTCTTGCCGGCGAGTGGGTGGTTGAGGTCAATCTTCACAGCATCATCACCGATATCTAAAACTTGTCCCATAAATCTGGTGCCATCTTCGTTTTGCAATGGGATTATCGCTCCCTGATAGACATGTTCCTTGTCGAAATGCTTGTTTATTGAGAAAATTTCACGAGGCAGACTGACAACACGTTCCTGCTCATAGTCGCCGTAGGCTTCTTCCTTTGGCAGAATGAAGTCGAATTTCTCACCTGTCACCAATGCTGAGACCTCTTTCTCGAAGGCATCCAAGGCAATACCGTAACCCGTTATGAACTGAAATGGTTGTTCCGCAGTAGCCTCCTCAACCAATACTTTCTCCACATCGTCAACCGTGTATAACTGATAAGCCACGGACATATATCTGTTTAAATTGCTCGCCTTCTCCATTTTTTCATGAATTATTTTTGCAAAATTAGTATAAATTGAGAAAAACGCAAAACATATCACAATTCTTTGCATAATTGCCGGCACATCCGCTCGTGTCGCCACCGCATATAACGACATAAACCACCCATTACGAATATCTCGAAGAAGAAATATAGCCAGGGAAGGTCGGCGAGGCAGAGGATATAGAGCGCAATAGCACGGGTGTTGAATGTCAGTATGTTTGTATATTTCATCAGTGGTAGCGAGAGTTCACGGAAATGTTCCCGGAATGTCTGCGGAATGTTTTCCATTGCACCGTAACGCTCACGCAATTTGTTCATCAGTAGTTGGAACTCAGGAGTCTTTGCCTCTTGTGTCCGTGTATAGTTCACGTATGTTTTCAGGAATGTTTTCCACAAGAAATTGCCCTGCCAGGGCGTATTGTCGTATATCTGTTGCTGTTGTGCGGAGTTGTCGAGTTCACTGCCAGCCTCACCTTTTAGGAAGAATAGGTGTATCTGGCGGTAATAGTCGGAAATTCCGCACTGGCGGCTGTGGCAGACAAACCCTGAATAGAGCACTATGGCGAGGAGTAGTAGTGTGGATATCCACGTGTTTTGAGTAGTATCTGCGATGCCGATACAATGGAACTCGCAAGTGTGATGAACATAGAAACGATACACGATACTTAGGTATATGGGAACGAACCACACCTCGCTTGCCGCACCGTCGAGTATGCGTCCAAGGCGGGTTTTCTTGCCAGTCATTCGTGCCAATTGCCCGTCGGCACTGTCGTAAAAGTTAGCCCAAGCCAGCAATAGGATGGCAATAACATTGAGCAGCAGACCTTTTGTCCCTTCGTTGAAGTAGGAGCCGTGGGCAAAGAACAGTGCCGAACTTGCGCCAATTATCATGGATAGTATTGTTACGGTGTTTGGATGCACGTTAAGCCGTTCAAACAGCCGTGCCCACCAATACCCGATGGGGCGTGTCCAGACCTTGTCGAGCCATTCTTCCGTATCATCAGACTTATATGTCGATTTGATGTTATCCTTTTTCATAGCTCTGTAATATTAGTGGTTTTAATATTATTTCCTATTTTCATCAGAAGCAATCCGATGGATGTCCAGAACAGTTCCCTGACACGGCAAATAATGCTTACAAACATCGCCGTTCCTGCGGTCATGCCCAACTGTGCCATTGACATGGCAAAGCCGCCCTCGCGGCCTCCGAGTTGCAAGGGTAGAAAGCCGAGCAGGTTGGCAAAGAGCGATGTGAAGGCAAGGATGAGAAACGAATGGACGAATGTCATCAGACAGCCGATAAAGTTTCCTCCTCCGTTTATCCCAAAAAGCATCAGCATGAAGAAGATCTCAAAACTTTGTAGCAACCGGCCCACATATTCCAAGAAAAAACTGCCGAAGAACGAATGTTTGTTTTGGCTGTGCAGCTCTGAAATCAGGCGGTCAATTTTCTGCAGATCCTCACTGTGGTTTTCGGAGAAACGTTTTCCCCATCGGTGCAGTCCGGGCAGTTTGCTGATTAACCGTATCAGTTTCACAACCATCCCATATTTGTATCCACGTACAAAAAGGTAGATGCCGCAGCAGCAGAATAAGGCAGCCAGGAGCAAGACAAAGCCAGTTATAGTGTCCAACGGCAGGTGTCCGGCGATGGCGAGGATAAGATAGACCACAATGCTTGTCATCCAGAACCAGAAATGGCTGAATACGTGCATCATGACAAAAAGAACTACTGATGAGGTGGCACGCTGTGTGTCGATAT
>JAJPZD010000013.1 GCA_021204605.1 Prevotella sp. | reverse complement strand
GCATCTGCCTCGCCTCCGAAAGCCTCAACAACCGCCCCTGGCACGTCAAATGCGAACTCAAAAGTTCCAACTATCTCACCGACCTCAACGAAATACTCACCATCAAAATATAAAAATCAGATATTTTCAGCACAAATACGAATCCTACTCGCAAGGTCATTCAGCGCATCTTTGAGCTTACCCTTTTCTGCTTCAGTGAATCCTCCTTGACCACCATTACCATCAATGCCATCAAGCTTATGATATAACCATGAAGATGACTTGCCGAAATAATAATGAGCAATTTCTCTCCATGAAACTGTTAGAAGAATGTCGTTCAACCTCTTCTTTACCATAGTATCCTTATTTGTCTTTACTTCAATTGCATCCTCCATAACCTGTTTTCTCCTAAATTTTATAATTAAAAATTGTCATTCCAATGATCTTCAACTAATTTATCAAAAATCTGTTGAGCATACCATAACAACTCTGGATGTCCATTGGGGTACGAGTTCCTATAATTCCTAATTGCATAAATAAGCTCTAATTCTTTTTCAGTTAATTCTGTTTCTTTCATGATAAAGTTAGTTTTAGATTGTGCAAATATAGTACGAAAATTCGTATTGCGCAAGACTTTTAATATAAATGTTTGATTTCATCCAAAATTTTTATCATGTCATCATTCAATTCATACAAGTCCAACGATACACATTTCTTTTCACAAAATCCTTCTACATTATTTAAACGGAATGAGTTCGGCACAAACCGAACTCATTCCAATATCCAATAGTATTTCCGAAAATTCTCATGCTAAGAACTCAAGTAGAAATTTACTCGGCTTCAGCCGCATCTAATTCTTAATTCTTAACTCTTAATTCTTAACTCTTAATTCTTAATTTGAGAAATTTTCTCCGAAAATTTCTCACTGGTGTTGTTCTCTCAACAAGTCGTTTACCGTCTTAACCGGGTTGAACGTTGACAGTGGCACTTCTACGAATATCGTGTTCCAGTCGCTCATCGCTCCGTTCCACAATCCCGGAAGCTCAAGTGCTTTCAGCGCCTTGCCGTTCTTGCTCTTGCTGCTGATGAAGCCCGTGCTCTTGTCAACATACTTCGGCAGGTCAAATGCCTCACCCTTGTAGTTCTTTATTGCGCAAACCAAGTCAACAGGATTGAAGTGTGTTCCTTCGGTGAACATCTTCATGTACTCCGTGTTGCTCTTGTCAATCTGACTGCTCTCAAGAATCTGCAGACTTACTGTGCCGTCTTGGTTGTATGTCAGGAACGGACCACCACCTGGCTCGCCTACATTCTTTACTACTCCGCAGACGCGGATAGGACGGTTCAACTTGTTGCGCAGGTAAATCACAAGGTCGGCATCCTCCAAGTCCTTGATATCTGCCTTACGGCAGCAGAGGTCTCTTTGTACGAAACGGATAATCTCCTCAAGGTTCTCATGTGTGTATTTGCCTGTATCCAAAAGACGAAGATAGTCGAATACTTTTGCCTGCAACGATACCAAAATTCCGGCAATGAGCTGCTTGTAATCAACAGTGTCGCCCTTCAACCTGTCTGGTACTACGTTATCGATGTTCTTGATGAAGATAACATCTGCATCAATGTCGTTGAGGTTCTGAATCAATGCTCCGTGGCCGCCTGGACGGAACAGCAACGAGCCATCTTCATTGCGGAATGGGGTGTTGTCCTCGGCTGCTGCCAATGTGTCCGTACTCGGCTTCTGCTCTGAGAATGATACGTTGTACTTCACACCATACTTGTCTGCATATTGGCCCATCTTGTCTTCTACTTTCTTCTCAAAGTACTGGATGTGCTCGTGACTAACAGTGAAATGTACGTTTACCTCGCCCTTGCTGGCTGCATACAACGCGCCTTCTACAAGATGCTCCTCCATAGGGGTGCGAGTGCCGTCTGCATACTTGTGGAATGTCAACATTCCCTTCGGCAACTGCCCGTAGTTGAGCCCCTTTGCCTGCAACATATTGGCTGCAACAGCTTTGTAGTTGCCTTCCGCAATAAGGGCTTTTACCCCCTTGCCCTCGTTCTTCTGGCATGCCTCGTCAAGCTCGCCATAGAAAGCAAACTTCTCGATGTTGTCAAAGTACTTCTTCTCAAAGTCGGTAGTCGGAACATCGTACGACGCATCTACAAATGCAAACATGTCCTTGAACATCCTGCTTGCTGCTCCGCTCGCCGGCACGAACTTCACGATCTTCTTCCCCTCTGCCTTGTAAGCGTTCCATTTCTCGATATACTCAGCACGCTCTTTGTCATCAGGCGCTATAACGCCCTTGCCAATGCTGGCTGCCGATTCTATCTTCAGGAAAGGAAATCCCTGTTTGAACTCTTCCAACTGTTTTTCTACCTGTTCTTCGGTAATGCCTTTCGAGGCAATCTGCTTTAAATCTTGTTGTGATAGCATAAGTATTCTATTTATAAGGTTTTCTAATTTATGTTACAAAAATAGTGATTTTTCTTTATATCGGGTATCTTTCTTGCAAAAAAGATGTCTCATAATGCAAGAATTTCGCTTTTTACACTTCTTATATCAGTCTGTATCACTTTTTTTCAGTAAGTTTGCACCTGCTAACTTATATTTTTGGGTATCCCGCTGATTATGGAACAAAAACTGATATTCACCGATGATGATAAAGAGGAAATCTTTAGCATTGTTCACTGGTTGCAGACTTACATCGGTAAACAATTAAAGAAGGGAGACGAGGATAACGTATTGCTCCACCTAAAAAACGCAATCCAAAACAACCATGCGCAGCGTGATGCCTTCGGATTGAATCCTATCCTACTCAGCTTCCAGACTGCTAAGATTGTTGTGGAGGAAATCGGACTTAAACGCGACAGCGTCGTGGCAATCCTCCTTTATAATACTGTCTCTTACGATGGCACTTACCTTGAAGATATTAAGCGTGTCTTTGGCGATAACGTGGCGCGTATCATTCATGGCCTCCAAAGCATCCGTGAACTCTACAAGAAAAATCCAGTCATCGAGAGTGAGAATTTCAGAAACTTGCTACTCTCCTTCGCCGAGGACATGCGTGTCATCCTCATTATGATTGCCGACCGTGTGAACCTCATGCGACAGATTAGGGATGCGGAAAATACCGAGACTAAGATGAAAGTAAGCGAGGAGGCAAGTTATCTCTACGCTCCATTGGCTCATAAATTAGGGCTTTACAAACTGAAAAGCGAACTGGAGGACTTGAGTCTGAAATACCTTGAAACGGATGCTTATTACATGATCAAGGAGAAGCTCAACGCCACGAAAAAAAGTCGCGATGCTTACATTGAACGTTTCATCTCTCCTATTGACACTAAACTGAAAGGTATGGGCTTCAAGTTCCACATGAAAGGCCGCACCAAGAGCATTCATAGTATCTGGCAGAAGATGAAGAAACAGAAATGTGGCTTTGAGGGAATTTACGACCTCTTCGCTATCCGCATTATACTCGACGCGCCTCCCGAATTAGAGAAAATGCAGTGCTGGCAGGTGTTCGCCCTGATTACTAATATGTACCAGCCTAACCCGAAACGTCTGCGCGACTGGCTCAGCGTGCCCAAGTCCAACGGCTACGAGAG
>JAJPZD010000106.1:11642-14669 GCA_021204605.1 Prevotella sp. | reverse complement strand
CGCTGCAACAGCTTCTTCGGCAAGTCTGATGGCACGCATACGATTAACAACTCCACCGACTTCGCAATGTATTTGCTTGAGGTGGGGCATGTGGCTACCGTCGGAGGAGACGCTTTCGGTGACCCCGACTGCTTCCGCATGAGCTATGCCACAAGCGACGATAATATCCGTGAGGCTATGAGACGGATTAAAGTCACGCTGGAACAACTCAAATAAGCCGAAATTCGGAAGAAAAAGGCGAAAAACATACCATTTTAGATAAAAACTGAAAAAACATTGTTAAATTTATTTTAATTAATGTTTTTATTCACGTTTAATTACTATCTTTGTGGTGTTTATTGTCGTATGACATATTTTAATATGTGTAAAACACTGATTAACGTTAAATCGAAAATACTTTATAACTTAAATTATTAATAACTAAAAATTAAATTAAAATTATGGCAACTACACAAAAAGCAGCAAGCCCAAAGAAGCAGGGCTTCGGTGGTATTAAAAATGCAATCTGGATTATGGTAATATGCTTGATTATCGCATATTGTTTCTATTTCCTCGTTCTTGGTAATTCTGCCAACTTCGTAGGAGGTGACAAATCCGGTCATCCAGCTAACTTGATGGGTACGGTTTACAAAGGTGGTGTCGTAGTCGGTGTCATCCTTACTCTTCTCCTTACCGTCATCAGTCTCGCCGTAGAGCGCTATTTCGCTCTCCGCTCAGCTTTCGGTACTATGAGCCTTCCTAAGTTCACACTCCAGGCTAAAAAACTTATAAAGGAACAGAAATTTGATGAGGCTCAGAAACTTTGCGACAAGATGAGAGGCTCCGTTGCTAACGTCGTTTCCGCTTCTATCTCCATGTACAAGGAAATGGAAGGCAACACTTCTTTGAAGAAGGCTCAGAAGATTTCCAAAATCCAGCAGGCTCACGAGGAGGCTACACAGCTCGAAATGCCTACTCTACAGATGAACTTGCCTATCGTCGCTACTATCGTAACGCTTGGTACTCTTACCGCTTTGTTCGGAACTGTGTTGGGTATGATCAACTCCTTCCAGGCTCTGTCAAGTGGTGGTGGTGCTGACTCTATGGCACTCTCCGCAGGTATTTCTGAGGCCCTCGTAAATACAGCATCCGGTATTTTGACATCATGGGTTGCCGTTGTAACTTATAACACATTCACAAATAAAATCGACAAGCTGACATACGCACTTGACGAGGTTGGTTATACTATAGCAGCTACCTACGACGCTAATCATACTGAAGAATAATTGTTTTACCTTTTAAATTTGTACTAATGGGTAAAATAAAAATTCAGAAAAAAGACGTCTGGATTGACATGACACCTATGTCAGACGTGATGACTTTGCTCCTCTGTTTCTTCATGTTGACCTCAACATTCGTTAAGAACGAGGCTGTCAAAGTGCAAACGCCGGCATCTATTTCCGAAATCAAAGTTCCGGAAACCAACGTCCTCACCGTCATTATCGACAATGATGGAAAGGTGTTCCTCGGGTGGGACAGTCCAGATTACGCTCAAGCTGCCCTTGACCAGATGACTGATCAATGGGGCGTCAGTCTGACACCTAAGCAGATTGAAAACGCCCGTAAGGCAACTAATATTGGCGTATCTATGAATGATTTGAGCGAGTTCCTCATGGTGGAATCCAACGTTCAGAATGTTTACCAGAAAGATAAAGGTGTTCCTACCGACAGTATCGATGGTGGCATGAGCGAATTCCAGCAGTGGGTTATGTTTTCGCGCGACAACAACGGTGCAGACATGAAAATTGCGCTCAAGGGAGACGAAAAGACATCATACAAGGTTATGAAGAAAGTGATGTCTGAACTTCAGGACATGAATGAAAACCGCTACTATCTGATCACTACTTTAAAGACTACGGGAGATTAAATCATGGCAAAACAAAAAGCAAGCAAACAGAAGAAAAAGAGTACCCGCGTGGACTTTACGCCTATGGTGGATATGATGATGCTTCTTATCACCTTCTTCATGCTGTGTACTTCTCTCAGCAAGCCGCAGACTATGCAGCTTACCATGCCGAGTAACGACCAGAATGTGCAAGATCAGGATAAGACAGCTACGAAGGCTTCTCAGACCATCACTATCTACTGTGTTGGAAACGACAAGATCTTCTATATCGAGGGTATTCCTAACTACGACGATCCTACATGTCTTAAGGAAACTACATGGGGCAAGAATGGTATCCGTAAAATCCTTATGGAACACAGAACAGAAGACGGTACTATTCCTGTTGCAAGGATAATGAAAGCTAAGTTGGAACTTGACGAAGCTAAAGAGAAAAAACCAGAAGCCTATCCAGATTCCATTTACAATAAGGAACTGGAGAAGATTAAGGGGGGTGAGATAAATGGTGAGAAAATTCCTACCATGACCATCATTATCAAGGCTACCGACACGGCTTCTTACAAGAACTTAGTTGACGCTCTGGATGAGATGCAGATTTGCAGTATTGGTAAGTACGTCATTGACCAAATTAACCCCGATGACAAGGAAATGCTTGAAAAGAGGGGCATAAAGTAATCAATGATTAACATTTAAAACTGAAAAGAAATGGCAAAAATAGATTTAATATCAAATACCTGGGTTGACCTCGTGTTTGAAGGCAGAAATCATGAGTACGGCGCTTACAAACTCCGTAAAGGTACCGGTAGGCGTAATATGATTGCTTTGATTTTCGTATTTGCTGTGATCGTTCTCATTTACTGCGCCGTAGCTATCAATAACGCTTACGAGGAAAGCAAGAGAAAAGCCGCCTACAACGAGGCTATGGAGCTTTCTAAACTTATTGAGAAGAAAGAGGCTAAGGTTGAGAAGAAAGAAGCGCCAAAGGTGGAGGTTATTCAAGTCGAGAGAATCAAAAGCTCTATCAAGTTTACTGCTCCTGTCATCAAGAAAGATGAGGACGTTAAACCTGAGGAGGAAATGAAAAACCAGGACGACCTCCAGAAAACTAACACCACTATCGGTGCCTTCAACGTTGAGGGTAACGA